>CALMWN010000469.1 GCA_937873555.1 uncultured Clostridia bacterium | reverse complement strand
GCTTCACATATATCACCTAAAAAAGCAACAGCCATTTCACCCGGATTATCTTGATAGCTAATCCGAACCCTAGCTTGTTTTCCACTTAAAAATCCAAAGAATCCTTTTTTAGCTGCTTCTTCTAGAACCTCTATCTTAACCTGACTTCTTTTAACTCCTAACTCGAGTAAACCAAATTCGATGGCTTCTTCCACAGTTTTTGCTGTCTTTTCAATAGCTTTCAAAGGTGCTCCCCCTCTAAGGAAAACTAGGCTTTTTGCACACTGATCTTCCCTATTTTTTTATTAATCCATATTTGTTGTAAAATACTCATAATATTCATTGTTACCCAATACAGGGCCAATCCTGTCGGCACTGTCCAGCTTATATAACCCAAAAAAATTGGCATTACATATAACATAGTCTTATAAGTAGGATCGTTCGGATTTGTACCGGATAATTTAGATTGAAAATAAGTAGTTAATGCTGCCAATAAAGCTAGAACAATATCATGCTGATTTTTGAGATTGAACCATAAAAAATAGGGGTTAGCGCCAAAATTAGCATGTAATAAGGCATTATATAAACCAATAAAAATAGGCATTTGGATAATTAGGGGCAAGCATCCGCTGAAAGGATTAACCTTGTGTTCTTTGTATAATTCCATTACCGCTGCATTCGCTTTATCAGGCTGTGATTTGTATTTTGTTTGAATTTCCTTGATTTTAGGGCTTAATTCACTCATTTTTTTCATTGAATTCATTTGTTTAAAGGTTAAAGGAAACATTATTGTTTTAACAATAATGGTCAATAGAATAATGGCCAGTCCATAATTAGCTATTCCAAAAGAAGCGGTGAAATTATAAAGAACATTTAGAGAATCTGTCAAAAATTTAACTAAAGAATCAAAAATACCAAACAAAAATCTTACCTCCCTTAAATTGGATCATACCCCCCCGGGTTAAACGGGTGGCACCTTGAAATTCTTTTTAAAGCTAAGTAACTGCCTTTCATCAAGCCGAACTTTTCCAAAGCCAATATTGCGTACTGAGAGCAGGAAGGATAAAAACGACAACTTGGTGGAAATAAAGGAGAGATCAATCTTTGGTACCCTTTGATAATTAATATTAATAATTTTTTCATTTTCCTACCTGTTTTTCAATAACCTATTCTTTTCCAGTAATTTTACTAAATACTGTTCTACCTCAATACTCTTAATTCCTTTAATAGTCCCTCTGGCTATTAAAATTATATCTATTCCGGAAACCATTTCTAAGATATGCTTTCTCACAGCTTCCCGTAAAATCCGCTTGATACGATTTCGTACCACAGCTCCACCAATTTTTTTTGAAACAGTAAATCCAATCCTCAATTTTTGCAAATGATTTTTCCGATAGTATAAAACCATATACTTATTAAGAATTGACTTACCTTGCTGAAAAACTTCTTTAAAATCCCTATTCTTTTTAAGGCGATACGAACGCTTTAACATTAAATCACCAATACACTTAACTATCTAAAAAAATAGTTTTGACAAACTACTTCTCGAATATACAAGCAAAGTCGTTTTGCCTAATAAACAAAACGACTAGTCTATTGCCTATACAATCCACACTAATTCAAAGATAATTAAAGGCCACAAAACGCGGCCTTATGCTGAAAGCTGCTTTCTACCTTTTAAGCGCCTACGCTTAATTACTTTACGTCCAGTAGGAGAGCTCATCCGACTCAGAAAACCATGAACCCTTTTATGTTTCCTATTTTTAGGTTGATAAGTTCTTTTCATATCTACACCCCCTTTAACGAGTGGGTAAACACATAGAAACAATCATACTCTTAAAGGATTATAACTTATTAGATTTTTTTATGTCAAGGTTATCTTGCTAAAATTATCCCCCGCTTAATTCGAAATCTGAATAAAACCTATTTATAATCTTATGGAGAACTACTAAAATTCTGTTGATAACTTTTGAAAATCTTGGTATCATGGTTGTGCGATGACCTAAAAACCGCGAGTTTTTAGGCCTTTTTTAGGTCACTTGATATTATCCACAATCTGTGGATAAATATGTGTATAAATTGTTTCCTTTTCTGAATATTTGTCCACATTTTAATTGTGCTTCCTTTTCTATTATTTTTTATTTTTTTATCAATAGAGATTCCTTTTGTCTTTTCATAATATTGCAATTTTGAGGAGGGTACATTCCCAATGTCCAGGGCTAATTTCTCAATCATATGGCAAAAAACCCTAGATATACTTGAGACTCAACTTACTAAACCAAGTTTTGAAACCTGGTTAAAATCCACCGAATTGATCACTTTAAATGGTAATATTGTAACTATCTCTGTTGCCAATGAATTTGCAAAAGATTGGCTGGAAAGCAGGTATGCAAACCTGATCCGGAGTACCTTAAAAAATATTCTTAATCAGGATGTTCAAATTAAATTTATTATTCCGGAATTAGTAGACAGTTTCACAAACCCCAAATCGGAAATGTCATTTATCACTGAAAAAAACGTTGAAGATATTAACCCAACTCAATTAAACCCAAAATATACCTTTGATACATTTGTAATCGGTAACAGTAATAGATTTGCCCATGCCGCATCTCTGGCAGTTGCTGAAGCTCCTGCCAAGGCTTATAATCCATTATTTATTTATGGAGGAGTCGGTTTAGGCAAAACTCATTTAATGCACGCCATCGGACATTATGTATTGGAACAAAAACCCTATTCCCGTGTCCTTTATGTTTCATCCGAAAAATTTACAAATGAATTAATTAACTCTATCCGTGATGATAAAACGGTTGATTTTCGCAACCGCTATCGTAATATTGATATTTTATTGGTTGACGACATTCAATTTCTTGCTGGCAAAGAGAGAACTCAGGAAGAATTTTTCCATACATTTAATGCGCTTTACGAAGCAAATAAACAGCTAATTATTTCTTCAGACAGACCTCCTAAAGAGATACCAACTTTAGAAGACCGTTTGCGTTCGCGCTTTGAATGGGGGCTAATTACAGATATTCAAGCACCTGACCTCGAGACACGAATTGCTATCCTGCGCAAAAAGGCAAAACTTGAGAATCTCGAAGTTCCCAATGAAGTAATGGTATATATAGCAGATAAGATTCAGTCAAATATTCGTGAACTCGAAGGAGCTCTTATCCGGGTAGTGGCCTATTCTTCTTTAACCTCAAACGAAATAACGATTGATTTGGCTGCTGAAGCATTAAAAGAAATACTTCCTACAAACAGGCCGAGACAGATAACAATTAATCTTATTCAACAAATAGTTGCTGATTATTTTAATATGCCTCTTTCTGATTTTAAGGCCAAAAAAAGAACCCGAGACGTAGCTTATCCAAGACAAATAGCTATGTACTTGTCCAGAGAGCTTACTGACTGTTCTCTGCCAAAGATAGGAGAAGAGTTTGGTGGCCGCGATCATACTACAGTTATTCATGCACACGAAAAAATTTCTAAACATATAAAAAAAGAGCCTAATCTGGAAGCGACGCTTAATGAAATAATTAACAGGTTACAAACAAACTAAAAAGTAAACAGTTGATAATATGTTAGTAACAATCAAGATTAAATAAATTTATAAATATGTTGATAAACTTATACATTAAGTTCACATCTTTTCCACTTAGAATTCCTTAGTCCCATCGTTTAATATCGGATATATCCACAATTCCACAGGGCCTAATACTATTACTACTAAAAAATATTAATAACATTATTAATTTATTCATCCAGATAATATAGCTAAAGGAGGAAACTTTTATGAAAATCCTCTGCACTCGTGAAAATTTATTGTATGGAGTACAGGTTGTTCATCGTGCTGTTTCCAGTAAACCCAATCAGCCAATTTTATCAGGAATTCTTTTAAATACTAAAAACAACCGTCTTTACTTGAGTGCAACAGACCTGGAATTAGGAATAAACTGCTCGATTCCTGTTCAGGTTGTAGAAGAAGGAAGTGCTGTCCTTCCAGCAAAAATTTTCTCCGAAATAGTTAGACGGTTACCGGATACCATGATCGACCTTGAATTAATACCGGGAACCAAAACATTAACCGTTAATTATAACTCATCACAAATTTCCATAAATGGAATGCATCCAGAAGAATTTCCAGTTATTCCTGAAATTGATAATAATCTTAATTTAATTTTAAAAGCTGCTGTATTTAAAAATATGGTTAAACAAGTTTCGTTTTCTACAGCTGTTGATGAAAATAGACCTATTTTTACAGGCATTTTAGTTGTAGTAGAAAATGATACCTTAAAAATGATAGCAACAGATACTCATCGGTTAGCTTACAGAACAGGGATAATAGACTCATCTATCACTTCATCCTGGCAATCGATCATTCCGGCTAAAGCTTTGATCGAAGTTAGCAGATTGATACAAGAAGAAAATGAATCCTTACAAATAATTTTAACCGATAACCAGGTATTGTTCCGTTTTGGGGATATATCTCTTATCACCCGTTTAATTGAAGGCCAGTTTCCTAATTATAAACAAGTTATTCCTGCTAGTTGTAAAACCAAAATCAGAATACCTACAAAAGCCCTGTTAGAAGCTGTAGAAAGAGCTTCCTTGTTGGCTAGAGAAGGAAGTAATGTGATAAAAATTAAAACTCAAGGTAATACACTAATTATTACTTCCAGTTCCCAAGATCTTGGTAAAGTATATGAGGAAATAGATATAGAAATTCAAGGGGAAGAAACACAAATTGCTTTTAATTCCCGCTATCTTATTGATGTCTTGAAAGTAATTGACAGTGAAGAAATTTTAATGGAATTAACTGGATCTTTAAGTCCCGGAGTGTTAAGACCTGTAGAAACTAGTAATTATCTTTATTTAATATTACCTGTAAGACTAAATTAAATGGTAAAAAAGAATGATATTGAATTCATTAAGTTTATTAAACTTTCGTAATTATCATAATTTGGATTTTGAACCCAGTTCAGCTATAAATATTTTTTTTGGTTTCAATGCTCAAGGAAAAACTAATCTATTAGAGTCTATTTATTATTTAGCCACTACTCACTCACATCGCAGCAATAAAGATCAGGAATTATTACGCTGGGGTTCACAGTATTTACACTTAAAAGGATGTATTTTTAGGAATAATCGAAAATTAGAGTTAGAAATAAATTTTCAGGAAAGTGGAGAAAAAATAATTAAAGTTGCAGGAATAAAGAAAACAAGGCTGCCGGATTATTTAGGCAGCTTGTCTGTTGTTTTATTTTCTCCTGAAGATTTAAAAATTGTAAAAGGAAGCCCAAAAGAACGTCGCCGCTTATTAGATATTGAAATTTCCCAAATAAGTACAAATTATATAAATCTATTGATTCAATACCAGAAAACCTTAGGACAAAGAAATAATTTACTAAAATCATTTAAAGAAAAACGTTTGGATATAGATCAATTGGAAATTTGGGATTCTCAGTTAATAAAAACAGGAAGTAAAATCTTGGCAAAAAGATTTGAAATAATAAAAAAATTATCTTCACTAGCCAAAATAAATCATTTAAAAATATCAGCAGGAAAAGAAAAACTTGAAATTAAATACTTATCTTCTTTTCATGTTAAACCTGATTTTTCAGTCGAAGAAATCGAGAATTCTTTTAATTCAAGGTTAAAAGAATTAAGAAGGGAAGAATTAAATCGAGGTTCTACGCTTATAGGACCTCACCGTGATGATCTGGTTTTTTACATTAATAATATTGATGTAAAATTATTTGGATCCCAAGGACAACAAAGAACTACCGCTTTATCTATAAAATTAGCAGAAGTAGACTTAATGTATGGAGAAATAGGTGAGTATCCTGTTCTTTTATTGGACGATGTACTGTCAGAATTAGATAGCTTACGTAGGCATTATTTACTTTCAGCAGTAAGAAAAAAAGTTCAGACCTTTGTTACTACAACCAATCTTGAATTTATTGACCAAGAATTATTGGCAGAAGCAAAAATTTTTCGTATTGATGAAGGAGAGTTAATTCCTCACTAAAAAAGGATATAATAATTTAGTAAAGTAATTGACGAAAGGAAATTTTATATGTTTTTACACTTAGGCGGTGACGTAATAGTAACTATAAAAGATATAATTGCAATTATTGATTTAGAATCTTCAACAAATGCTTTTACTACTAGAGAATTTTTAAAAGTAGTGGATGATGAAGGATTTATAAATATAATTGGAGAAAAAGGAAGAGAAAAATCTTTTATTTTAACTCCAAAAAATGTTTATTTATCACCTATTTCATCATATACACTAATGAAGCGAGCAAATTCTGTTAAAAATATTTTAGAATCAGAATAAATAAAAATAATAATAGTCTCAAATTTGAGACTATTATTATTTTTATTAAAATGCTAAACTTGAATTAGGTGAAAAAAAAGTATAAAATAAAGCTTTGAAGGCTGATACGGGAGGGATAATATTTATGGCTGATAATGAGGTTTTTGTGAATGAAGTAAATAATCAGACTATAGGAGAATATACTGCTCATCAAATTCAAGTACTTGAAGGCCTCGAAGCTGTACGTAAGAGGCCGGGTATGTATATTGGTTCAACTAGCAGCCGCGGATTGCATCATTTAGTTTATGAAATAGTAGATAACAGTATTGATGAAGCTTTAGCAGGGTATTGTGACAAGATAGAAGTTAATATACATTCTGATAATTCAATTACTGTAGCTGATAATGGAAGAGGCATTCCTGTAGATATTCATCCAAAAATGGGTAAACCTGCCGTAGAAGTTGCATTAACAGTTTTGCATGCGGGTGGAAAGTTCGGCGGTGAAGGATATAAAGTTTCTGGTGGTCTACATGGGGTAGGTCTTTCTGTTGTAAATGCTCTTTCGGAATGGCTTGAGGTAGAGGTTAAAAGAGAAGGTAAATTATTTCATCAAAAATATTCCAGGGGTAACCCACAAACGGATTTAAAAGTCATTGGAGATGCTGAAGGAAACGGCACTAAAATAGCTTTTAAACCTGATAATGAAATTTTTGAAGAATTAGTATATAACTTTGAAACACTGGCTCATAGATTAAGAGAATTATCATTTTTAAACAAAAATATAAATATAACTTTATCTGATGAACGGACACAGGAAAAACAGGTCTATCAACATGATGGTGGAATAATAGACTTTGTTAAACATTTAAACAAAAACAAAGATGTTTTACACAATAAACCAATATATTTTTCAGTTGAAAAAGAAGATGCATTGGTAGAAATTGCGCTACAATATAATAATTCTTATATAGAAAATATTTTTTCTTATGCAAATAATATTAATACTCATGAGGGAGGTACTCATGAAGTTGGATTTAAAGGAGCACTTACACGAATAGTAAATGATTATGCTCGTAAGACCAATATTATTAAAAGTAATGAAAATAATTTATCAGGTGAGGATATTCGTGAAGGACTTACAGCAGTTATTAGCGTCAAAGTGAGAGAGCCACAATTTGAAGGTCAGACAAAAACCAAGTTAGGTAATAGTGAAATAAGAGGTATTGTGGATTCTGCAACTGTTGAAGGTTTAGGAACTTTCTTGGAGGAAAATCCTTCAATTGCTAAACGAATAATTGAAAAAGCGGTTCAGGCTTCCCGTGCGCGTGAAGCAGCAAGAAAGGCCAGAGAGCTTACCAGGCGAAAAAGTGCTTTAGAATCGAGTACATTACCGGGAAAATTAGCTGATTGTTCCTGGAAAGAACCAGATATGTGCGAGTTATACTTAGTAGAAGGTGATTCTGCCGGCGGTTCTGCAAAGCAGGGACGGGATAGAAGGTTCCAAGCTATTCTTCCTTTACGAGGAAAGATTCTTAATGTAGAAAAAGCTCGTTTGGATAAGATATTGGCAAATGAAGAGATTAGGGCCATGATAACTGCTCTTGGTACCGGAATTTCAGACGAATTTGATATAGAAAAAGCAAGGTACCATAAGTTAGTTTTAATGACTGATGCTGATGTAGATGGAGCTCATATCAGAACTCTACTTTTGACCTTTCTGTACAGGTATATGAGGCCATTAATTGAGAATAATTTTGTTTATATAGCGCAACCACCATTGTTTAAGATAAAAAAGGGAAAAGATATTATTTATGCTTATAGTGATCAGGAATTAAATAAGGTACTTCAAGAAATTGGAAGAGATAAAGTAGAAATTCAGAGATATAAGGGACTGGGTGAAATGAATGCAGAACAGTTGTGGGAAACTACAATGGATCCTGCTCGCAGAACAATATTGCAAGTAAACTTGGAAGATGCAGTACAGGCCGATGAAATATTTACTATTTTGATGGGAGATAAGGTGGATCCTAGGCGCGAATTTATCCAAAACCACGCGAAGGATGTACGCAATTTGGATATCTAAGGGGTGGTAATCTTTGACTCAGGAAGCTCTTAAAGGAAAAATAGTACCGATAGAAATTAGCGATGAAATGAAAAAATCCTTTATTGACTATTCAATGAGCGTTATTGTTAGTCGTGCGTTGCCGGATATAAGAGATGGGCTAAAACCGGTTCATCGCCGCATTTTATTCACATTGCATGAATTGGGAATGATGCCTAACAAACCTTACAGCAAATCGGCAAGACTTGTTGGAGAGTGTATGGGTAAGTACCATCCTCATGGGGATAGTGCAATTTATGATGCAATAGTGCGTATGGCCCAGGATTTTTCTTCCCGCTATCCATTAATTGATGGACACGGTAATTTTGGTTCAATTGACGGAGATTCGGCTGCAGCAATGCGTTATACTGAAGCCCGAATGGCAAAAATAACTGCTTATATGTTAGCAGACTTAGATAAAGATACTGTGGATTTTAAGCCTAACTATGATGAAAAACAGAAAGAGCCTATCGTATTACCTGCAAAATTTCCAAACCTTCTGGTTAATGGTTCAGCAGGAATAGCAGTTGGAATGGCAACTAATATACCACCACACAATCTTAAAGAAGTGATTGATGGAGTTATTCTTTTAATAGATAATCCAGATGCAAACATGAAAGATTTAATGACCGTTATTAAAGGTCCTGATTTTCCAACCGGTGGTACCATAATAGGTGTTGACGGTATAAGGTCAGCATATCGAACCGGACGCGGCAGCGTTCAAATCAGAGCAAACGCCACTATAGAGCAAATGGAAAAGTCGGGAAAACACAGAATAGTGGTCTCTGAGATTCCTTATCAAGTAAATAAAGCACGCTTGATAGAAAAAATTGCAGAACTGGCAAGGGATAAAAAGATTGATGGAATAACAGATTTGCGTGATGAATCAGATAGAACTGGTATGCGCATAGCTATCGAACTTCGCAAAGATGTAAATCCGCAAGTTATTCTTAACCAGTTATATAAGCATACACAAATGCAAGAAACCTTTGGCATTATTATGTTAGCTCTGGTAGACGGACAACCAAAGGTTTTAAATCTTAAGGATATTCTCTATTACTTTATAGAGCATCAAAAGGATGTTATTGTCAGACGCACAAAGTTTGATTTGGTCAAAGCTGAAGCAGAAGCCCATATACTGGAGGGGCTGCGTATCGCTTTGGATCATATCGATGAAGTAATCACTACTATTCGTGAATCCCGTAATACAGAAATAGCCAGGACAGCATTGATGGATAGATTTGAATTATCAGAGAAACAGGCTCAGGCAATTCTGGATATGCGTCTTCATCGTCTTACAGGTTTGGAGAGGGAAAAATTAGAAGCAGATTATCAAAAACTTTTGGAACTTATTTCTTATTTAAAGGCTGTGTTAAACAGCGAAAAAATGGTATTAGAAATCATCAAACAAGAAATAAGTGAAATCAGGGATAAATTTGCTGACGAGCGTAAAACAAAAATTTCTTATGAAGAAACTAAGATAGATATAGAAGATTTAATTACTGAGGAAGATGTAGTTATAACAGTAACCCATAATGGTTACATAAAAAGACTTCCTGTCCATACTTACCGGTCCCAGCATCGCGGTGGGCGTGGTGTAACAGCAATGGCTACCAAGGAAGAGGATTTTGTTGAACATTTATTTATCACAACAACTCATCATTATATGTTGTTCTTTACTAACAAAGGTAAAGTATATAGATTAAAAGTTCACGAAATACCGGAAGCCAGCCGCACAGCAAAAGGTACTGCTTTAGTAAATCTGCTTTATATTACCGGAGATGATAAGGTAAATGCTATCATTCCTGTAAAGGAATATACTAATGAGTTATTTCTCTTTATGGCTACAAAACGCGGGGTGGTTAAAAAGACAAATTTAAAGGAATATGATTCAGCCAGAAAAGATGGAATTATTGCCCTCACTTTAGATGAAGGTGATGAACTTATTGGGGTAAAACTGACTGCTGATGATGAAGAAATTATGCTTTGTACAAAAAAAGGGATAGCTATTAGATTTGCTGAAAAAGATGTCCGGCAAATGGGAAGAACAGCCAGAGGAGTTAAAGGAATCACCTTAGAGACTAATGATCAGGTAGTAGCAATGGATTCTATTAAATCTGATGCAGATTTGCTAACAATTTCTGAAAATGGTTTTGGAAAGAGAACGGATCTAAATGAGTACAGATCCCAATCTCGAGGTGGTAAAGGAATAATGGCTTGCCGCCTAACTGATAAAACAGGAGATTTAGCAGGAATAAAAGTCGTAAAAGAGGAAGAAGATTTGCTGGTTATCACGGCTGAGGGTATAATCATCAGAACCAGTATTAATGAAATTCCTAGGCTAAGCCGTTCTGCCCAGGGTGTGACTATAATGAAAACAGGTGAGAGCAAAGTAGTTTCAATAGCTGTACTGCCAGGTAAAACAGAAGAATCTGTACTTACAGATTCTTCTGGGGAAACATTTTCCGATGAAAATGAGGAAACGACCAACATTACTGAAGAGGAAAGCGAATAAAAAATTACTGTAAATCCGGGTTTTTACCTGGATTTTTTTATGGAATTGAAAAGAACTTATTTGGGGCACAAATAAATGTTAGACGAGGTTTGCTTTATATCATTACTTGTTTTGACTAGACAAATATTGTACAATAATAGCCATGAGTTAACAGGAAGTTAACCTATGTTAAGGATACAGAATATCCAAGGAGGCAAGTGCTATGATTGAGAAAGGTTCATGGACGGTAAAAAAAGGCCTGGCCGAAATGCTTAAGGGTGGAGTAATCATGGATGTAACTACTCCAGAACAGGCTAAAATAGCAGAAGAAGCTGGCGCTTGTGCCGTAATGGCATTAGAAAGAGTTCCTTCAGATATCCGTGCTGCCGGTGGAGTTGCCAGAATGGCAGACCCAACTATTATTAAACGCATCATGGACGCAGTTAGTATTCCGGTAATGGCTAAGGCTAGAATAGGGCATTTTGTTGAAGCTCAAATTTTACAAGCGCTGGGTGCAGATTATATTGATGAGAGTGAAGTACTTACTCCCGCAGATGACCTTTATCATATAAATAAAAATGATTTTAAAGTCCCTTTTGTATGCGGGGCAAAAAATCTTGGTGAAGCTTTGAGACGAATTGGTGAAGGTGCTGCAATGATTCGCACAAAAGGAGAACCAGGTACAGGTAATGTAGTTGAGGCTGTACGCCATATGCGTACAGTTATGGGAGAAATTCGCCGATTGCAGAATCTTCCAAAAGAAGAATTAATGACAGCTGCCAAAAATATGGCTGCTCCTTACGATTTGGTGTTATACGTAGCTGAACAAGGTAAACTACCTGTGGTTAATTTTGCTGCCGGTGGAATTGCCACCCCTGCTGATGCTGCGCTTATGATGCAGTTAGGAGTAGATGGCATTTTTGTTGGTTCAGGTATTTTTAAGTCTAAGAATCCTGCAGCTAGGGCAAAGGCAATAGTTGCAGCTACGACTCATTATAATGATCCTCAAATTCTTGCAGAGATTTCTGATGATTTGGGAGAAGCTATGCCTGGAATTGAAATATCCAGCCTTTCACCTGCAGAAAGAATGCAAGAACGTGGCTGGTAATACGGGGGCTAACTAATGAAGATTGGTGTTCTTGCTCTACAAGGTGCATTTCGAGAGCATAGGTTGATGATTGAATCTTGCGGCCAAGAGGCTGTTGAAGTACGTAAAACTTCAGAGCTGGATCAGGTTCAAGGTCTAATTATTCCGGGCGGTGAGAGTACCACAATTGGGAAATTGATGTGCGAATTTGGGCTAGACAAGGCTATTATTAAGCGGGCAGATGAAGGCATGCCAATATATGGAACGTGTGCCGGTTTGATTTTGCTAACCAAAACTATAATTGGAAGTAACCAGTATAGTATGGGGTTAATGGATATTGAGGTCCAGCGTAATGCTTTTGGTCGGCAGGTGGATAGTTTCGAAGTTGACCTCCCTATACCGGTCTTAGGATATAAGCCTTTTCGAGCTGTTTTTATCAGGGCGCCTCTTATTGAGAAGGTTGCTCCCAATGTAGGTATCCTCGCTCAATATAATGGTAAAATTGTCTTTGCCCGTCAGGGAAATTTTCTTGCCAGCTCTTTCCATCCTGAGTTGACAGGAGATAAACGTATTCACCAGTACTTTTTACAGATGGTTAAAGAAAATGTAAATTAAATTTTATGGATGACCTGCCTATTTGGGTAGGTCTCCTTATTTTCATTCTTAAAATTTTAGAATTTGTTTGTTGTTTGACCCATTTGCAACTTTCTGGTATGATAATTGGAAATAATAGCTAAGGATATTAGAGTCTGAGATTCAAAGGAGTTGTGCATCAATGCTGGACCTTAAGTTTGTACGTAATAATCCTGAAATAATAAAACAAGCCCTTGAAAAGCGGGGGGCGAAGGTTAATTTAAATGATTTTTTATTTCAAGAAGAACAACGCCGTAAAATTTTAGTGCAGGTTGAAGCTTTAAAAAATAGACGCAACACAGTATCGGAAGAAGTTGGCCGAAGAAAGAAGTCCGGGGAAGATGCTGAACAACTGGTTCAAGAAATGCGCCAGGTTAACCAGGATATTAAAGAATTTGAAATTAAGTTAACAGAACTTGAAGATTCAATGCAAGAATATTTATATGATATCCCAAATATCCCACACTCCACTGTTCCTGTCGGTATGGATGATAGCCAAAATAAAGCAGTAAGGACTTGGGGAATACCTAGAGAGTTCCCTTTTACTCCTCTTTCTCATTGGGAAATCGGAGAAAAGCATGATATTCTTGACTTTGCAAGAGGGGCCAAGGTAACAGGCGCAAGGTTTACGTTCTATAAGGGTTTAGGCTCTCGTTTGGAAAGGGCATTAATCAATTTTATGTTAGATACCCATACCGGCAAGGGATATGTTGAGATCTTTCCGCCTTTTATGGTTCACCGCAATAGTATGGTAGGTACTGGACAACTTCCCAAATTCGAAGAAGATGCATTTAAAGTTGCGGGAACCGATTATTTCTTGATTCCTACTGCCGAAGTTCCTGTGACCAACCTTTATCGGGAAGAAATTTTAGAAGCAGAGCAACTTCCAATTTATCATTGTGCTTACAGCGCTTGTTTTAGAGCAGAGGCAGGAGCAGCTGGTAGAGATACCAGAGGTTTAATCAGACAACATCAATTTAACAAAGTTGAGTTAGTAAAATTCGTTAAACCCGAAAACTCGTATGAAGAGTTAGAAAAGCTAACAGCCGATGCAGAAGCAATTTTACAAGCTTTAGAACTTCCTTACAGAACTGTAGCGCTCTGTACTGGAGATTTAGGATTCTCTTCGGCAAAGACATATGATTTGGAGGTATGGCTTCCAAGTTTCAATACTTATCGAGAAATATCTTCTTGCAGCAATTTCGAAGACTTTCAGGCCCGCCGAGCTGGAATCAGGTATCGTCCTAACACTAAAGCTAAACCAGAACTGGTACATACGTTAAACGGGTCTGGCTTGGCAGTAGGCCGCACAGTATCTGCAATTTTGGAGAATTTCCAACAGGAGGACGGTAGTGTGGTAATTCCCCAGGTATTGCGTCCTTACATGGGAGGCATTGAAGTTATAAGGTAGGCAAACGAATTAAACCGTTTAAATTTTAATATTAATAAATTACTGTGAAATATATAAAAAAATATATTAGATTACATGGTTTTAAATAATTAAGGTTAAAAATAAATTTAACTTCTTTGGGAAAATTGCTTTATTGATATTTTAATTCTTATATGCTATTATTATGTCTGCGCTGACTTTGGAGAGGTGTCCGAGTGGTTTATGGAGCTGGTCTTGAAAACCAGTGACCTCGCAAGGGGCCGTGGGTTCGAATCCCACCCTCTCCGCCAAGTAGGAAATAAGTTCACAATGCGAAAGTCCTCAGAATCATGAGAGAGTATCTCAAAAGAATATCTAAGAGATTTTTGACGCCAGAGCAGTAT
>CALMWN010000468.1 GCA_937873555.1 uncultured Clostridia bacterium | reverse complement strand
AAAAATCACTGCCTGCGCGGGAAAAATAACCATCTGAAAAGTTCCAGCCGGCTTCGATTGTTTTTATTTGTGACGTAGGATTACCATCCATTTTATAGAACCATACCTCAAAAATTGTGGTATCGCCGTAAGTTGCCTCAACGGTCCCGTAAGCATTTTGGTCTGTATCCCAAGTAGCCCATGGGATAGTTATCCAGTTGAAGTGACGGGCAGTTGGGCGAGTCTGGGCGGCAGCAGCGCATACAATTATACGGTCATCATCGCCTGCTTCGATCGTTGGCTTTACAAGAAGCATTGTATTTGGGAATTCCAAAAAATATGCGTCTTGCCCATTAGCATCATCGTTTAATGAATCAACGACATGTGCTTTGCCGAAGCCGCTATTAAGAGTTTGATATGTCCCGCTTACCCAGAAACCATTTGTTTCATTGGTTCCAAAAAATGTACTGCTTCCAATTTCCCATTTCCACGCGTCACCAGGACTTTGTGTTCCGTAATATGTACGCACGCCCGCTCCTGCTCCTCCTCCAGTTGGCGCAGTTCCGCACCCGTAAATGAAAGCGAAGGAGAGAAGACAGAGACCGAGGATCAGGAGCAAATACCCTTTTTTCATGTTAATACCCCCTTGGTATTTGAATTATAATGACTAAGTTTGCAAAGTCAAATTCTATTTTGCCCGTGGGTGGGCTTTATCGTAAATTGATTTGAGTTTCTCTTTGGTTAAGTGTGTGTAGATCTGAGTTGTTGAGAGCGATGAGTGGCCAAGGAGTTCCTGAACGATCTTCAGGTCCGCGCCGCGGTCAAGGAGATGAGTGGCGAATGAATGCCTCAAGGTGTGAGGGGTTACACGCTTTGCGAGTCCCGCCTTCTTCGCATATTTCCTTATCATTCTCTCGATAGACCTGCTTGTAAGCTTTGTTCCCATCCTTCCAAGGAACAATGTATTTTCTTTGCTTTTTCTTCCCTCAAGATATTTTCTTATCGATGAAACAGCATGAGATCCGATAAGGACAACTCTTTCCTTATCACCTTTTCCATGCACAAGTATTTCGCTATTTTCCAGATCAACATCATCAAGTTTCAGTTTTGCAACTTCGCCAACCCTCATTCCAGAAGCGTAAATAAGTTCGAGGATTGCAAGGTCCCTTGGACCGTTCTTTAACTTTAAGTTCACTGAATTTAGAAGTTTGACCATCTCTTCGGGGTAAAGGAATGACGGAAGCCTCTTTCCGAGCTTTGGAGAGAGAATATGCTCAAATGGATTTAATTTTATCTTTCGTTCTCGCAAAAGGAACCTGAAGAAAGCCCTGCAGGAGGATATTTTCCTTGCAATTGATTTTTTTGATAGCTTCTGCACCTCAAGGTACCTGAGATAATTCCTTGCAAACGAATGGTCGATTCTTTCCGGATTCTCAAAAAGCGATCCTTTGCCTTTAGTAAAACCGATAAATTGATTTAGGTCACGGATGTATGCAAGTATTGTGTTTATTGAAAGGTTTCGCTCGGATTTCAAATATGTTTGGAAGGGAGCAATGCAGCTTTTCATCTAATCAAGGCCATAAACATGCTTCCTGTCGGCGGTAAGCGTCACGTACTTGCCTTTTTCCTTTACCCATTCCTGCCTATCCTTTTCATCGCGCAGGTCAATGTGCACAGTGCCTTCTTCCAGATTCAGGCCGAGCCCCCTGATTTCCTCGACTTCACTTGCTTTTTTGAAGAGTTCCTGCGGGGAAAGTCCATCAACATATATGTGCGCTGCCTTGCCATATATGTGGAAGCTTTTTCTTCCTCCCCCGAGCTTTTCGTTCTGAGCTTCGCAGCGGTAGGAAGATTTGATCTTTATAGGTCTGTTAAGCTTGACCCAGAGGAGCTCAAGCGCCCCAACAAGGCCGAGGTGTATCTTATATTCGGCATCCTTTGAGCCTTTACATGCTTCGCACCTGCAGAAGAAATCCTGATGGTTGAAGTGCTCGCTTAGATTCCCCACGTGGACATTTTAGCATACGGGTGATATACTTGCCTCAATTTTTTGAAAGGGGCAGGAAATATGGCTAATAAAAGATATTTGTTTACTTCTGAATCAGTAACAGAAGGACATCCGGACAAGATGTGCGACCAGATCTCTGACGCGATACTTGATGCGATAATAGCAAAAGATCCGCCGGCAAGGGTTGCCTGTGAATGTTTGACAACGAACGGTCTGGTTGTGGTAGCAGGGGAAATAACAACAGGATGTTATGTTGAAATACCGGCAATTGCAAGGAGCACAATTCGCGACATTGGTTATGTAAGCAGGGAAATTGGTTTTGACTATGAAACCTGTGGAGTTCTTGTTTCAATCAAGGAGCAGTCAAAGGATATTGCTATGGGAGTTGACAAAAGCCTTGAGACAAAAGGCGGGGAAGTTGTCCATGAAGACCTGGAAAAGCTCGGGGCAGGGGACCAGGGGCTTATGTTTGGCTATGCAACAGATGAAACTCCAGAGCTCATGCCGATGCCAATAATGTTTGCTCACCGGCTTGCGCAAAGATTAGCGGAAGTAAGGAAGAACGGGACACTGCCATATCTCAGGCCAGACGGGAAGTCGCAGGTTACAGTGGAATATGAAGGAGATAAGCCAGTGAGGGTTGACAGCGCGCTGGTTGCCGCACAGCATGCGCCTGATGTTAAATATGAAAATATAAAAGAAGAAATTGTGGAGCATGTCATCAAGAAAGTTATCCCGGCCGAATACATTGATAATAACACGAAATATTATGTTAATCCTACCGGCCGGTTTGTTATTGGCGGCCCACAGGGGGATACAGGGCTTACGGGGAGAAAGATAATAATTGACACGTATGGGGGCAGCGCCCGCCACGGAGGTGGATGCTTCTCCGGAAAGGATCCGACAAAGGTGGACAGGTCGGGCGGCTACATGATGAGGTATGTTGCAAAGAATATTGTTGCCGCAAGGTTAGCCAGAAGATGCGAAGTTCAAGTTGCTTACGCAATTGGAGTAGCCAGGCCTCTTTCTGTTATGGTGAACACTTTTGGGACAGGGAGGGTTCCGGATGAACAAATTAATAAGATTATTGAAAAGTGTTTTGACTTCAGGCCCGGGATGATTATTAAATATCTTGGGCTTCGAAGGCCTCTCTATAAACAGGTTGCCGCTTATGGTCATTTTGGGAGGACTGAGCTGAATCTGCCATGGGAGGAAACAGATAAGGTGCAGATTTTAATAAAAGAGGCAGGGATATAATTATTTAGCTATCTCTTCGTTTATCCTTTGAGCATAAATATCGTAGCTTCCGTATCTGTAATCTGTCCAAACAATCAATGCCCCATTCTCGCCATCATCAACCATCTGCGGATTTCTTGCTCCTTCTTCTGTCAAGCATACAGGTATTCCATCCCTGTTCCAGAGGAGATCTCCAGAGCCTGCAATCTTTTGGGCATATATGTTGTAGCTCTTATTGTTCCTGTAGTCTTCCCAGACTATTATTGAAGAGAACCCTTCGCTATTTATTATCTGCGGAGAGTATTGTGTGCCGGATGCAGAACAAATTTCGACTCCGGCCTTGTTCCACATAAGATTTCCAGATGGGTCGATTCTCTGAATAAAAATATCCCAGTTGGCATTTCTATAGTCTTCCCAGACGACGGTGGCTCCCCCGTCTTTTTTTTGAGCTAGTTTAGGTTCGTGTTGTGTGAAGGGGGCAGTGCATACAGGTATTCCGTCACTTTCCCACGCAACTGTGCCATCCTTGCCTATTTTCTGCGCATATATGTCATAATTCCCGCTCCCGCTATCTTCCCAAACGATTATTATTGAATCCTCCATTGCTATATCAGGATTTTTTTGTGCTTCCGGTGCCTTGCATACAGCAAGACCTCGGGGTCCCCATAATACACTTCCGGTGCCGCTGATCCTCTGGGCATAAATATCAGGGGTATTTATGTTTCTTTCATATTCAGCCCAGGTGACTACAGCTCCCCCCTCACCGTCAGGAGTAATTTTTAAACCGGATTGCGTCCATTCACTTTTGCTCAAGAAAACTCCATCGATTCTCCATAAAAGAAAACCATTTTTGTCTATTCTTTGTGCATATACATTGTACAGATCAGTTCCTGTCCTTGAATCTTGCCAGATGATAATTGCTCCTCCTTTTGAGTCTTTTGTCGGCCTTGGATTTATTTTCCTGCCTTCCGCTTGGCAGATAAGGATGCCGCCCTCATCCCATAATATATTTCCGTAAGCATCGATTCTTTGGGCATATATGTTTGAAATGCCCGACCTGCTGTCTTCCCATACAATTATTGCTCCTCCATCGTCATCTGATACAAGATCCGGATTCAATTGATTGCTCGCGATATTGCATATTCTAATAGCATCCCTTTCCCAAAGGATTTTGCCTTTATTGTTGATCTTTTGTGAGTATACATTCGAAAAACCATTTCTATGATCTTCAAATACAATTATGTATTCGCCTTTGCTGGATTTTGCTATCCTTGGCTTCTGCTGCGTTACTGATCCAAAAGCAAAAGCCACTTCAATGCCACAATGTTTCCACAGGGTTATCCCGCTTAAGTTTATATTTTGAGCATATATGTCAAGGCCGCCACTTCTTTTGTCGTTCCAGACAATTAAAGTATTTTCATTGATTGATGCAACCTGCGGGAACTCGGCTTCACTTACCGCATCGCAGATGGTTTTTCCGTCCGGTGCCCACAGGGCTTTACCGTCTTTGTTTATTCTTCTCGCAAAAACCGCGGTTGTGGCTGATCTTCCATCCTGCCATGCGATTACTGCGCCGCCACTTCCATCAGAGGCAGCTCTCGGGTTTTCCTGGTTTCCAGAAGCCTCGCAAATGGGAACGCCAGATTTATTCCAGATAAGCGATCCTGATTGTGATATTTTTTGGCAGAATATATCTGAATTACCTGTACCATTTCTATAATCGGTCCAGATAATTATCGGATTTTCACCTCCTATGATCTGCGGTCTTTCCTGGTTGGCGGCCACATTGCAAACAATTTCTCCGTTCGTTTTCCACATTACTCTGCCGTTTGCGTCTACCTTTTGTGCATATACGTCTGCGTTTTCATTTCTATAATCCTGCCAGGCAATAATAAAATAACCCGGCTCAAATGAAGCTATTTGACTGTATTCCTGGTTTTCTGGTGCTGTGCAGATTGGGATTCCATTTACATGCCAGATCGGATTCCCGCTTGAGTCAAGCCTTTGAGCATAAGTATCATAATATCCGCTTCTTTTATCGTCCCAGCATATGATTGCTCCTCCTGCCCCGTCACTTATTATCTGCGGATACCATTGGGTGCCGATTTCAATGCAAACAGGAAGTCCATCAAGCTGCCATTCGTTGCTTCCGGCTGTGCTTATTCTCTGCGCATAGATATCTTCACCCTTTCCTGACCTGTAATCATACCAAGTTATTATTGCTCCGCCAGCGCCGTCAGCAGCAAGCTGTGGTGAAAGCTGGTTTGCAAAAGCCCTACAGACAGGGAGTCCGTCTTTTTCCCACAAAATACTGCCTTTTGAATTTATTTTTTGGGCATATATATCAGAGTAACCGTCTCTGTAATCCTGCCATGCAATTATGACTTCAGAAGTTCCAGAAACAATTATTTGGGGGAAAGTTTGATTTCTTGTAGC
>CALMWN010000467.1 GCA_937873555.1 uncultured Clostridia bacterium | reverse complement strand
TTTTTAACAAAATTTGGTTAATCTATTCTGTGTTAAGAAACCTGTAATAGTTATTTTTTAACTTAAAATTCCTTATTTTATGATATACTATGGTTAAAATAACAATACATGTGGAGGAAATTATGAACTATGACGAAGCTTTAGCTTACATTCACGGGACTTACAAGTTTGGTATCAAGGTGGGACTTCATAATATAAAACGGCTGCTTGAGCTTATGGGAAATCCCCACAAACAGCTAAAATATGTGCATGTTGCAGGTACAAATGGCAAAGGCTCCACTGTTGCCTTTATAAGCAGCATATTGAAAGAGGCGGGCTACAAGGTAGGGGTGTATACCTCTCCATACATACAGAGGTTTACTGAAAGAATAAGGATTAACGATACTGAAATCCTTAAGGAAGAGCTTGCCGGAATAACGGCTTTTGTGAAGGAAAAGATAGATATCATGCTTGCATCAGGCGAACAGCACCCTACAGAGTTTGAAATTGTTACAGCCGTGGCATTCCAGTATTTTGCCGAAAAAAAATGCGACATTGTCGTCCTTGAGGTAGGGCTTGGAGGCCGGTTTGACTCGACGAACATAATTGATGCTCCCTTGGTATCGGTTATTACTACAATAAACTATGACCATATGCATATTCTGGGAGACACCCTCGCTGAAATAGCCTTTGAAAAGGCCGGAATAATAAAGGAAAACTGCGAGGTTGTACTGTATCCCCAGATAGAAGAGGTGCACAGCGTATTCTTAAAAGTCTGCAGTGAAAGGAATGCCAACCTTCATGAGGTTGATTTCAGCGGGCTTTCAATTACAGAGTTCGGGATTGGAGGGCAAAGCTTCACTTGCGGGGAATACAGGTCTTTAAAAATATCACTGCTTGGGCAGCACCAGCCGAAAAATGCCATGGTGGCCTTGAAGGCCATTGAAATACTGAGGTCTTTGGGATATGGTATAAGCACGGAAGCAATTGAAAGAGGACTTGCCGGCACAAGATGGCCCGGGCGACTTGAGGTCCTGCTTTATAAACCTGTATTTCTGATTGACGGAGCGCACAATGCCGAAGGAGCAAACGCATTGACGCAGGCGCTAAAAAGGTATTTTCCTAATAAGAAAATAAAATTTATAATCGGGATAGTAAGGGATAAGGACCTTAAGCCTGTTCTGGAGGCAGTGGCCGACATTGCACACAGCTTTATAACGGTGACTACCGGCACTGAAAGGGCCATGCCTGCCAAGGAGTTGGCAAAATTTATCAAGCCCTATTGTAAAAATGTAACAGTTGGTGATACAATTGAAAATGCAGTAAGGACGAGCCTGGAAGCAGCAGCGGATGACGATGTGATCTGTGCCTTCGGCTCCCTGTACTATATAGGTCAAGTCAGGGAATTGCTTTTAAAGGACTGACATGATTTTGCATTAAACCGCTCCAGGGGGGTGTGGTATTTGATTAACTTCAAGCAGGAATTCCAGAATTTCCTGCCTATTGATTTGAAAAGCCTTGAGGACAGCAATCCCAACATGTCTGACAACATCAGAAATTCCATAGTACTATACAACAAGGCATTGGACAACTTGCGCATGGACAGCGAAGATATCGCCATAATAGAGTTGAAGAAGGCGATTTCCATGAATTCCGAGTTTTATGAGGCCATGAATCTATTGGGGCTCTGTTACAGCTATATCAAGGAATATTCAAAAGCTACGGAGATTTTTGAAAGGGTAGTTGCTGCAGAAAAAAACAGTGTAAAGGCTTTAAATTATATTAATGTCATCAATCCCGGACAGATTCCGGATAAAAAGCAGGAAAGCAGGAAGATTGAGCGGAATAGGAAGGAAGCAAAGGGTGAAGAACAATCAAACACGGATATTCCTTCATTCGGGCAGAAGCTTTCCAGGCCTGATGCTGCTCCATCCGGTATTTTCACCAGCATAATTGCCGGAAGAAAGAAATTGATTGATGATCTGTTGAAGGCAGGTGCCGGCTTTGCCGCCGGAGCAATCCTGGTATTGCTGCTTGGTGTTACTTCCAGAGGAAGTGTAAATGTTCCCGTGAATGATGCGAAGCCTTCCGGAAGTGCGGAAGAAACAAAAAGGCTTCTTAGCGAAGCAAACGCTGCTTCAGAAGAGAAGTATAAAAAGCTTGAGGATGAATTCAAAAGGCTTCAGAAAACTTCAGAAGCTTCTGAGGCTGAAGCGTATTACTACAAGAATGTGTCCCAACTTTTTGAAGTAGAAAAGCTTATCAATGAGAGAAATTATGAAGCTGCCGCAGACAAGCTGGTAT
>CALMWN010000466.1 GCA_937873555.1 uncultured Clostridia bacterium | reverse complement strand
CTAATGAAATGTCTGTTTAAATTATAAATACCATTATTTAGGTGATAAACTAGGGTTTTAAAGCCATAATTAGACATTTTCTTTTATAATATTAATTATAATTACTATTGACACTAATATACGACAAATATAAAATAAAGAGTGTGTGTTTTTTAGAATATCTGAAGCATATCAATTCTACATGGTCTGAGATTTGTGTAAAATAAAGGAAGTTAATTTCATATAGTGAATTGAATCACTTCACGATTTGAAATCAACTGGGATTTGGTCTGCAACATGTGAAGACAAAAGTTTGCGAGGCTCGATGCCGAGCAAATTTTATTAATCATAAATCATATAACCGTTAGCTGCTTTTTGGGAGGATTAGAAATCATGTCTGTGAAGTACATTTTTGTCACTGGTGGTGTTGTATCCGGTTTAGGAAAGGGAATAACAGCTGCATCTATTGGAAGATTGTTGAAGTCAAGAGGGTTACGCGTAACACTACAGAAATTTGATCCATATATCAATGTAGATCCGGGTACTATGAGTCCATACCAGCATGGAGAAGTGTTTGTAACTGATGACGGAGCAGAGACGGACCTTGATCTTGGACATTATGAGAGGTTTGTAGATGAAAATCTCAACAAGAACAGCAATGTTACAACGGGAAAAGTTTACTGGTCAATTATAAGCAAGGAAAGAAAAGGCGACTTCCTCGGAGGTACAGTACAGGTTATACCTCACATCACAAATGAAATAAAAGAGAGGATATACAGGGTTGGAAAATTGGACCATACCGATGTGGTGATTACTGAAATCGGCGGAACAGTGGGTGATATAGAGAGCCTGCCCTTCCTTGAGGCAATAAGGCAGGTTGCAACTGAAGTAGGAAGAGAAAATGTCATGTACATACATGTAACTCTTGTACCATACCTTGGAAAGTCAGGGGAGCTGAAGACCAAGCCCACGCAGCACAGCGTAAAAGAGCTGAGAAGTATAGGAATTCAGCCGGATGTTATTGTATGCCGTACCGAAAAGCATCTCTCCAAGGATTTGAAGGATAAGATAGGCCTGTTCTGCAACCTGCCCGGAGAGTGGGTCATACAGAACATAGATGTGGAAGTGTTGTATGAGGTTCCACTGATGCTGGAAAGGGAAGGCTTGAGTGGCATAGTTTGCCAGAGGTTGGGCCTGACATGCGGACAGCCGGACCTGAGAGAATGGCAGGAAATGGTTGAAAAGCAGAAGAACCTTAAGGAAACGGTTACCATAGCACTGGTTGGTAAATATGTAGAGCTCCATGATGCATATTTAAGTGTTGTAGAGTCATTAAAACACGGGGGCATTGCAAATGACTCCGAAGTCAGAATAAAGTGGGTGAACTCGGAACATCTGGACAGTGAGAATATTAAGAATTATTTGCTGAAGGCAGATG
The DNA here is from genome assembly GCA_937873555.1 of uncultured Clostridia bacterium. Lineage (GTDB taxonomy): Bacteria > Bacillota > Clostridia > Acetivibrionales > CALMWN01 > CALMWN01. Next base: position 4,087 of record CALMWN010000466.1, on the reverse strand, counting down.
GGATACTGGTACCGGGAGGCTTTGGAGACAGGGGTATCGAGGGGAAAATACTGGCTGCCAGATATGCCCGTGAAAACAAGATTCCATATTTCGGAATATGCCTTGGAATGCAGATGGCGGTGATAGAGTTTGCAAGGAATGTGCTTGGGCTCAAAGGTGCACACAGCTCGGAGTTTGATGAAAATACAATGTATCCCGTAATTGATTTGATGCCCGAACAAAAGGACATAGATGAGAAAGGCGGGACGATGAGGCTTGGGCTTTATCCCTGCAAGATAAAGGAAGGTACCAGGACATCCACGGTATATAATGAAGAACTTATATATGAAAGGCACAGGCACAGGTATGAGTTCAACAATGAATACAGGGAACTTTTCCTGAACAAGGGATTTGTTTTATCAGGGCTTTCACCAAGCGAAAGATTGGTGGAAATAATTGAACTTCCGGATCATCCATGGTTCATCGGTGTACAGTTCCATCCGGAATTCAAGTCCAGGCCGAACAGACCGCATGCGCTTTTCAGGGATTTCATAAAAGCTTCCCTTTTGCATCAGAAAGCAAAATAAAATTTAAATATTTAAAAAGAAACAAGAAGGAAGTCTGATTTTTTCAGACTTCCTTCTTGTTTCTTAAAAGCTGTATTGCGTATAAATCATCTTGAGTTTGACAATACTTATAATGTATGGACGGATGCATAACAAGTTATTCATTTACAGTCTGTAATTTTTTGGGGGAGTTTATATGAGCAGGGTACTTCTTATGATAAAAGAGCTTAGAAGCATACAAAAAAACAGTGCAATAGCCAGGATGACACTGCTGCTGGCAATTACAGCGGCTTTTTCCGGTGTAATTTTTCTGACCGATTATTCAAAGGATGTAAACAAAGGACTTGCGGATAATCTCATAAGGCTCCACGTCATAGCAAACAGCGATACGGAAGAAGACCAGAAGTTAAAGCGTGATGTCAGGGATGCCATTATAAATTACATGAAAGTAGAGCTGAAGGACTCAAAGGATCTTGAACAGACCAGATATATAATAAACAGGAATATCAATTCAATTGAAAAAATCGCACAAAATGAGATTGCAAAGCAGGGAAAGAATTATTCCGTCAAGACTACCATGGGGAGTTATCCGTTTCCGACCAAGGCTTATGGGGATATAAACCTCCCGGCAGGCTATTATCAGGCATTAAGAGTTGTGATTGGTCAGGGAGAAGGTGCAAACTGGTGGTGCGTGCTGTTTCCTCCGCTTTGCTTTGTAGATGCGACTCATGGTACTGTTCCGGACTCTGTCAAGCAAAACCTGAGGAATACTCTTACAGAAGAAGAGTATAATTTGATAGCCTCATCAGCTGATGAGGAAGATATACCGATTAAACTGAAGTTCAAGGTGGTTGAATTTTTCCAGAATTCCAGGATAAGGTTCTCTGGTTTGGTTAGCAGAATATTCAATTAGAGGATTTTGAAAGCATATATTTTCATCAATGGGAGCGTATTTCAATACGTTCCTTTATTTTTGGACATAAACCGGCCTTTCGTATAAAAAGCTTCGTAAGAATATACAGAAATGATATACTGGTATTATATGTTATCAAACAGAGGTGATTATTATGCCGGTTACAGACTTATACAGCAGCTTTTATTTCGTACTTGCCGCAAGACTGATTCTCGCAAGCATATTGGGTGCAATCATAGGATATGAAAGGGAGCATATGCACAAACCTGCAGGCCTCAGGACGCATACCCTTGTATGTGTCGGTTCTGCATTGGTCATGCTGACTTCAGAGTATATTTTCCAACAATACGGCGGCCGTGCCAACATTGATCCTGCAAGGCTTGGAGCGCAAGTAATAAGCGGCATCGGTTTTCTTGGGGCCGGAACAATTATCAAGGAGGGCTTCAGCATCAAAGGATTGACAACGGCGGCAACATTATGGATTGTAGCCTGCGTCGGGATTGCCGCAGGTATAGGCTTTTATGAAGGGGCCATAATATCCACAGTCCTCATCTATGTTACCCTGATAGTATTGAAAAGGGTACAGGACAGCCTTTCCAGGAAGAATAAACTCAGGACCATATATATACAGGCCAGGAATTTACCTGGTCAGATAGGCAGTATAGGGGATGTACTGGGCAGATATGACGTGACGATAATGAGTATAGAATTCAGCAATGGTGATACGGATAAAATCACGCAAATAAAATTTCTTGTAAAGTTTCCGGAAAATCTCAAGGATATGCCGGTCATTGATGACCTGTATAAAATAGAGGGGATAGAAAAGGTGTATGAGGACTAATGCCACTAGGAAAAAAAGTATTTGACATTCTTCTCGCTTTTTCCTATAATTCATTTGTTTGATAAAATTTTGCAGTGTATAGATTCCGGATATGCAGGACATGGCAAAGCTATATGCAGTATACCGGTCACCTTTTTAAGTATGGGCGGAAAGTGAAACTTATTTCACCTTATATGGCAAATTTTATATAATGAATAGGGATAGTATTGAACAGTATTTTTAGTAGTACACATGGTGTAGAGGGGGGGAGTTGGTTTGACAAGATTGGACCAAAGCAAGACGCCTTTGTTTGATGCGGTCAGGAAGTACGTTGATGACAAGGTTGTTCCATTCCATGTCCCTGGGCATAAGCAGGGAAGAGGTATTCCGGAACTTAGGGAATACCTGGGTGAACGGGTGCTTCAAATGGATGCAAACGGAATGGAAGACCTGGACTATGCTAATAACCCTACCGGGGTGATATATGAAGCGGAGAAACTCCTGGCACATGCCTTCGGCGCCCAAAATGCATACTTTCTGGTTAATGGCACTACAGCAGGGGTTCAGGCAATGATTTTAAGCGCCTGTGAACCGGGCGATAAGGTAATAATTCCGCGTAATGCACATAAGTCTACTATCGGGGGTATCATCCTAAGCGGTGCAATGCCGGTGTATATCCAGCCTGAAATAAATGAAAAGCTCGGCATTGCCATGGGAATCACCGAAGAGAGCCTGAAAAAAGCGATTAAGGAAAATCCTCATGCGAAAGCAGTATTTTTGATTAATCCAACATACTATGGTGCGGCTTCGGACCTGAAAGCCATTGTAAGAATAGCTCACAGGCATGAAATGGCGGTGCTTGTGGATGAAGCGCATGGAGCACATATGTCGTTCCATGATGATTTCCCATTGACAGCCATGGAGGTAGGTGCGGATATGAGCGCTGCAAGTGTACATAAGACCGCAGGTTCCATGACTCAGAGCTCTGTTTTGCTGTTAAGGAGCAATATGATAGCTCCTGAAAGAGTGAAGCAGGTTTTGAATCTCACGTACACCTCAAGTGCTTCATACCTGCTGATGTGTTCACTGGATGTAGCCAGGAAACAGCTGGCAACCAGAGGGAGCGACATGCTGGAGGAAACGCTGCAGCTGGCCAGATGGGCAAGGGAGGAAATCAATAAAATAGACGGACTATATGCATTTGGTAAAGAATTGATTGGAACCCCCGGCTTCTATGACTTTGATGAGACCAAGCTGGGCATCAATGTAAGGGGACTGGGCTATACGGGATATCAGATGGAGTCGGTCTTGAGGAAACAGTACAATATTCAGATAGAATTGTCAGACCTATACAACATCCTGGCAATAGTAAGTATAGGTGATAGAAAGGAAGACCTGGAAGCGCTGATAAATGCCTTGAAGGATATTTCATCCAAAACCCAGGCGGTAGAGCTCAAGAATACTGTAATAATTCCACAGAGTCCAAAAATGATAGTTTCTCCGCGGGATGCCTTTTACAGTACAAAAAAGGCGGTTCCTCTGGATGATTCCATGGGCGAAATTGCCGGGGAAATGGTTATGGCATATCCTCCCGGAATACCGGTGATTTGCATGGGCGAAAGGATCACAAAGGATATAATTGAATATATAAAAATTCTGAAGGAAGAGAAATGTGAGCTTCAGGGTACAGCTGACCCTTATGTTGATTATATAAGGGTTCTGGGTAGCTTATAGCAGGCGGGGACCGAATCCCCGCTTTTTTTATAGTCTAGGAAAGTCCGACTTTTTCGTTACAGGAATAATTCCAGA
>CALMWN010000465.1 GCA_937873555.1 uncultured Clostridia bacterium | reverse complement strand
TTCCTTAATAATGCAAAAAAGCCAGGCTTGTCCACTTTGAAAAATTGAATAAAAATGGGCGAGTTATTTCGACATACCAAAAGTCGGAAATACGGATATTTTGTCAATAAGAAAACCGCAATTTGCTTGTTATAAATTGCGGTTTTCCGGACTTTACGAAATATATTGAATTGTAGGATAATTGGAAATCGTTTTTTATCCCATAAGAATGGAATGTGAATATAACCTGTATGTCTGCTATTTTAGCTTCTTTAACACAAATTTATTTTTCATTTGCCGGTACACCTCACTTAAACCGAGAAACAAAAAGTAATGTTATTCCTTCTCTTGCTGCTATTGCAGCATAAACATTAAGTAAACTCACAGGCGTACTTGGGTGATCTGACATAATTGATACCTGTCTCCAAATGTTTTGAGTGCAATAAATTGTCCTCCGAAGACATTGCAACTTCCGGGACCGGTAACTACCGTTGTAACTCCGGCATCTCTAGATTCTATAAAAGATTTATCAAGAAAATATATACCGTCTATTGCTCTTAAATGAGGTGTAACCGGGTCTGTTATTTCATTCATGTCATCACCTTCAAAAAAACGTGATGACTGTAACAATTACCAGACCCGCCGTTATATAACGGTCTTTTGCAGATAAAATTCTATCGTTCTCGGAATCCTTGATTATTTCAAAATTTTCAACAAAAATAGAGGCAATCCATCCCAGTACCGGATTTACTGCAATACCTGCAATGATGCAGACAGCAGCCACTTGAGCCGATGCTGCACTTTTTATGGTGTTTAATCCAACTTCTATAAGCGGAATATATACACCAAATATCAACACCAACCACAGAAGGGGAGGAAAGACAGCAATGTCTATCGGGAATCCTAAAATGCCAAAGCTCAATCCAAGTATTCCCAATATTAATGCACTTGCCCCAATGGGCCTTTTCACCATACCGAGGGGAATCATAAAACTTCTCCAAATTGCAGATATTTGAGCACCTCCAAGCAATGCGCCTACAATATTTCTTAAAGATACAATAATATAAGTCGAATTCATATCAAAAACAGCTTTTTTTGCTTCTTTAGGGTAGTTGGCTTCCTGTATGGTTTTTATTGCCAGCGCATCTATTGGCCACATAACAACTGCGAGAAGGGCAAATGGCAAAGCTTTAATGAAGTTTCCGGCATTCAATCCCCAGCCGATGCCCCATTTTTCACTCCACCACATATCAGGGTTTATTATTGGAAGTCCAATACCGGTTTTGAACGTAGGAAACAAACCGAAATATAACGATATTGCTATTGCAGCTATGGCACAAGCGGGTATTATTAGCCATCTTGCCTTGAATTTGTTGAGCAGGATATATAAAATAAGTCCGACTATTAAAAGCAAAACAAACAACTCAGATTCATTACTTATATCAGCCCAGACTTTTAATTTTTCAAGAGAACTGCTAATTCCGAGAAAACCAAACAAAAGGATAATACCGCCCTTTGTACCTTTACCGTTTATTTCCACTACCTTGCTAAAGTACCTGAAGGCAGATATTACAAGTCCTATTACTCCAATAAGAATACTTAACGGCAATGGATGCACCCCTGATGATATCATCACTGGAATTATCGGAATCAAGGGTGCAAGAGTTCCGGGCGGACCTGCATATGGATTAAGGGTAGCACAGAATAATATCGTGAGTATGCTGGCAAACACAATTTCAAGCCTTACATTTTCAGTTACAAATGAAGGATTGGTTATATTGAAGCCCGCAGCCCATGCCACAGCAAATGCTGCAACGAGTGAAACCTTGCCTATGGCACCCGACAATGCAGGAACTATATCTTCAACTCTGAAATTGTAGTCCTTAAAAGGTATATTGATACGCCATTGTTTTGGATTATATGATATTAAATCGTCATTTAACAATTCCTGACGCGAATTATTTTTTCTCAAACCTGTACCTCCTCATTAAATGGAAATTTCATTCAAGCATAAATTTGTTTCATCTTCTGCCTCCATTTTTTTCATGTAGCAAGTCAATTTCTGCCGTATTTCCGCATTTTTTACTCCGAGCATTCTGGCAGCAAGCAGACCGGCAGCAGTGCCACCATTGATTGAAACTGTCGCCACGGGAACGCCTGCAGGCATCTGCACAATTGATAGCAGGGAGTCCATTCCTCCCAAGTTTTTAAGCTTAATTGGAACACCTATTACGGGAATACATGTCAGTGAAGCGACCATACCGGGAAGGTGGGCAGACCCCCCAGCCCCTGCTATTATAACGGAAATGCCTCTTTCCTCTGCCGTTTTGGCATAGTCATACATTTTATCTGGTGTTCTGTGGGCTGATACAACGTTCATTTCATATTCTATACCTAGTTCCTTGAGTACCTTGGCAGCCTCGCTCATTACAGGAAGGTCGGAATCGCTTCCCATAATTATTCCTGCCTTTAGTTGATCAATATAAGTTTTGTTTAATTCCGGCATATCATCATCTCCTTATAAAGGTTTTATTACAAGCTTTTCTAGAGCCTTCAATGCTTTTTCCTCTGCAGCTTTAACGGATTTATTCAAAACAGTTAAGTGTCCAATTTTTTTCATTTTCTTCGTAGACTGTTTACCATATAAGTGAAGGTGAATATCATCTTCACCGAGTACGTCTTCAATCCCATCAAAGCTATACTGACCTTCTACAGAGTCACTTCCAAGTATATTTGCCATAACACACGGGGAGCGCTGTCTTGTAGAACCCAAAGGCATTCCGGTTATTACTCTCACCAGCTGCTCAAATTGTGACGTGACACAAGCCTCGATTGTATAATGCCCGGAGTTGTGGGGACGAGGAGCTATTTCATTAATGTATATCTCACCATTATGTGTAAGGAACATTTCTATGCAAAACACACCGTAATCATCGAGGATTTTCAGAACCTTTCTTGCAATAGCCCTTACCTTATTCTCTAAAGCTATATCTATGTTTGCAGGTGCCCTGGTTAAACGAAGTATACTATTTTCGTGTATGTTCTCAACTATCGGATAGAAAGCATAATTATTTCTTAAATCTCGTGCAGCAATAATGGATAACTCCCGTTCAAATTCAATAAACCTCTCGGCTATTAGGCCGTACCCTTTGAACTCTTCCAAAGACTGCTCCATTTCTACCATTGTCTTTATAATACTGTTGCCTTTCCCGTCATAACCCCCTGAGCGGGTTTTAAGTATAAATGGCAGTCCTATGGTGTCAATGCATTTTTGCATATCATTGATATCATTTACAATGATAAAGTCAGGTACTGGAACATCGGCATTCTTAAGCATCATTTTCTGGATATACTTGTCCTGTATGCTTTTTAAGGACTTGCCGGAGGGATAGATATCATATCCCTCTACCTCCAGATCAATCAAAACATCAGCATCTATATGCTCAAATTCATATGTTATGACATCGCAGGCTCCAGCAAGCTTTTTAATGGCGCTTCTGTCTGTAAATGAAGCGGTTATTTGTTCATCCGCCACCTGTGCAGCAGGGGAAGATGGGGTGGGGTCAAGTATAGTAACATGATACCCCATCCTTTTAGCCTCAACAGTTATCATCCTACCAAGCTGCCCTCCGCCAATGATTCCTATTTTTGCAGGCGGCTTCAATAGCTTGTGTTTTTTTTCTGTTATTCTCATCTCATCACCCTGTTCAGAACTTCATTGGTATAAATTTCATATATTCCTCAACAGTACCGTTGCATATGCAGCATTCAATTATCTGCTTGCCTAATGGGTCAAGTTCAGGAGTTACAAACTTTACCAACTGTTTTTTGAAAAAATTAGCTAACATCTTTGCTCCTTCATCATACCCTTCATTGCCAACCTCCGGCTGCTTGTTAACCTCCAATAAATCCTTTGGCAGGAATGTACCGTCTACTTTTATACTGCTTAAAGCATAGCCCAAAAGCGAACATCTAGATTCAACCAACTGCTGCTGGTTGAATTTTGCACTGCCGCGGCGGGCAAGGTATTCTCTTGCGATCCACTGCGGCATGAAACCGACCCTGTAAGCCCCTATATGCTGGTTTGGCATCAATATATATCTTGTGTTGGATGTATCCACTATTTGCTTTAGCAAAAGATTCGCCTGGTCCACCATCTTGCCTGTAGCAAAAGGCCAGTAGGATCCTACTCCTTCACTGCTCATTCCCTCAGTATCGGTAATGCTCGGATTGTCATGTCCCCGGGGAGCCACCAGTCTCCATAGCCATGCAAGTGCTGGTGGAAGGATGTGAAAAAGCCCTATAATGCCATAAGTCGGTTTCTCCCTTGTGCAGGGGGGAGTACGTACGCCAAAGCTTCTGACATCAATCTCAACAGGCTCGTCAACAATATTGGGGACAAACCTTCTCGGCATTATTACTCTTGGATTCGGGCACGGTTTTCCCGGGGCATCCATGACATGCTCCCAAAGCAGGCATGTAGAGCCAGGAACTGCATCATAATTCAGGAAAATCAAAGGCTCTTCAGGGTGAATGCACATGCCTTCAAGATATGGGTCTGTTCCGTAGCTCTTTATATGATCTGTCCTCAAAAACCAACCGTTTTCCGCATCCTTGACAACCAGCTTCTTGCTTCCATTCTGCAGCTTAGGATGGCATAGTGCCATGTCATCGGTCACAGGTCTCAAATCACACGCTTCCTTAAGTTCAAGGTATATTCTTTCAGATGTTACAAGATTTTTACCGATGAGTATCCTTCCGTCAAGCTCCCTATGGAGCTGCTCGGTCATTTCACTTTTGCCTCCGCCGCTTGCACCTTCATGCATTATGGTAATTACATTTTCATAAGGTGTAATTACCATAACAGTTGAGCCGTGGGCTGTTACCCACCCCTCATCCTCGCCAATTTTCAGAAGCACCCCGTAAACACCTTTTTTTGCACTTGGACCAGGGTATAAGTTGTATGAAAACATCTCATATACATCATAAAGCCTGTTATGCACAACCATCTGCTTACCATTGAAATGAGTGTGCCTGAAAGTTGGCGCAAGATATATGATTGCCTTAGGCTTAAAGCCTTCCTCCAGCTTGCTGCCGGGTATAAAACCCTGCAAATCCGCAAGCCCTCCTGCAAAAAAGCCTGCATTGTCAGGGGCGACAAGAAGAACCGGATAGCCCAGTTCTTCTCCACCCGCCATAAATGGCATTAATATGAGGTTTTGTTCTGCCAACCACTCAAAGGTCGTTTTTCTCAGAGAGGTAAATTCACTCCCATACCTGTCCCTGTAACGTTGCTTGTCAGATTTTCCCTCATCGGCAATAACCATGCAATCAGGATCACGCCTTCTTAGATAAGTGTCGGTATAATTAATGACAGCACCATTTTTACATCTTGCAACCGTAGCTTCAACTACACGTCCTTTTCCAGGCACATCATAAGCCACCTCAAAAAAGCTGTTGTTATTACCACCTAGTATTGACTGCCGCAAATCCGTCCCCAAAAGGGCAATTATGGATATAGAAGG
>CALMWN010000464.1 GCA_937873555.1 uncultured Clostridia bacterium | reverse complement strand
CGGATGGAGTGTGACCCACCAGGATATGAAATGGATTTATGACTGGCTGTCGGTATGCGGAATCAACATGTACACACCTCATGCCTTCTATTACACCACAGATGGACTTGCAAAGCATGATGCACCTCCATCTCCATTTTACCAGATGCCTGCCTGGAAGCACCACGGCCTGCTGTCGGGATACGTAAAAAATCTCTGGGAACTTTTGTCTTCGGGCTCCAGAAAGGTAGATGTCCTCGTTATGGATCCTGTGACAAGCTCATGGACAGCAATGGGAGAAAAGAAGCATGTAAAGAAAAAACTTGCCCGGGACTTTGCCGTCCTGCAGGATACAATGCTGCGAAATCATGTGGACTACTATATTATCGACACCGAGCTTCTTGCACAGGCACAGGCGGATAATGGAAGAATACTGGTCAATGGGGAATCCTACGGCGTACTGGTGATTCCTCCGGTATTGAACATAGACAGGGATACAATGAAGGTGATAGAAAGGTATATTGAACAGGGTGGAGCAGTGATAGCCTCCTGCTGTCTGCCTGTAGAGAATATTGACGGCTACTCCGGAGCTGCTTCGGTATTTGGAGGAGTATTGGGCGTTGACAGCATTGGCATCTATAACAGGTATATAAGTGAAGATGGGACAGCTGCAAGTTCCTGCATTCAAAAGGGCAATCTGGTGTTTGTTCCTTCAGTCACGGATATACCTGAAAAGGTCAGGCTGTTCCTTGAAGACGATATAAGTATACTTACAGGCGGGAAGCAGAATGAGAGCATTATGGCAGCCCATTACACTGCCGGAGCAAAGGATATCTGTTATATAGTCAATACATCAGGTGCCAGCCACCGGACAGAAGTAAGAATTAAGCATGCATCTGAAAAAGCAGTGGAAATGTATGCTGCTGCTGTTGAAAAAGGTGGAAGCCCCCAGAAGCTTGATACAGTATTAAACAATGGATACCTGTCGGTTTCTCTTGATTTTTCACCATTTCAATCCTATGTCCTGGTTGCAGGCGATGCGGCTTTAAATACTGATGAGGCTGCATATGGCAGTGGAAATCTTTACAGGCTCCCTTTAGAAGGTGAGTGGGAAATTGCTTTAAAGTCCATGAATGCCTTAAGGTTGGGACATTGGAACCTTGAGCTGCAAAATACGGCTGATTCCTCTGCAAGTTTCAGAGTATCGTCAAAAGATCCGGTGACTTGCAAGCCTGTAATTGACCAGATAGCAGATGGAGGTTTATCCGTAGCCATAAATCTCAAGAACTATTTCGGCTGTCCGAAGGAAATTGGGCTTCCTCCCATGGAATGCAAATATCAGATGAGCTTCAAGGCAGATAAGCTGAAAGAGCTATGGCTTGTTATGGAGCCTGGGAGTATTTACGGCCAATGGCATATGATGCTTAACGGACACAGGATAGATCCTGCGGATTTCACAAACAAGCAGATATATATGCCGACAAATATGGCAGCTGATATATCAAAGTTTGTTAAAACAGGGGAAAACAGCCTTGAAGTATTTGTGAAGGCATCCCGTACTTTTGACGGAATAGTAAACCCCCTGTATATATTCGGAGACTTTGGCGCATTCAGGGAAAGCTCCGGGCAATTCGGCTGGAAACTTTCTTCACCTGCAGGTTCGGGCAAAATTGCAGATGCAGCCGGTTCAGGGATACCTTTTTATGCAGGAGAAGTGGAATACAGCAAGATGCTGAACTTCGGAGCTGACTTCAACGGCAGGTTCGATTTGAGGATTGAAGATCCCTCCATACAGGGAACGGTTTCACTCCATGTCAATGACCACCATGCAGGTGTCAGGAGCTGGAGCCCGTATACTTGGGAGATAGACAAATCCTGGCTGAAGCCCAAGGGAAATGTTGTGAAGCTGTGTGTTACCACATCACTGCTGGGCTTGTTTGAAGGGCAGGAAATTGACAATATAACACATAAACTATATGATTTATGATTAATCATAGCTAATTTCTAATCGTGAAATGCTTCAATTCGCAATTAGAAATTAGCTTCCTTAGCTTAAACATAAATCGTGAACTATGTTAAGGACCTATAAGCAACAGGATTATTCAGGAAAAATGGTGCGGAGGTAAATCTTCCGCACCATTTTTTGTGCCAGTGATATTGGAATAAAAAAAGGCAATACTTATAATATTATTTAATGTAAATTGTTGAGAGCAATTCATTACGGGAGGATGCACAATGGGTGAAGAACATATTTTTGGGCGGATTAACGGGTTGTTGAAGAGTGAGGGCCTTTCGGAGGAAATTAACAGCCTGCAGCAGTTGAAGAGTTTTTTGAATGACGGAAATAACATGAAGCTCAGAACATATGGGGAAATCAGGGAATTATTTGATTTGCTGGTAGTAGGGCCTGGAATGTGGTGAGAGGAATTGGGAAAATATTTTGTACCTTTCAAATTTCCAAACTTATGATATAATAATTCCACATAAATTTTGATAAAAATACAAATGAAATTTCAAAGAATCCAGGGGGTCAATCAGGTTGGATAACTCTATTGTAGTCTATATTTCGGTCATAGCGCTAAGTTTCGTGGCATTATCCGTTATAACATACAATTATATTAAAAGAATCAAAAACAGAGCGGTTGAAAGTACCGTACCCGAGGAAAAAAAACAGGAACCTGTCAAAGTATTGGTACAGACGAACAAGGGTGATATGCTTCTTCAGCTCGAGCCTGAATTGATGCCTGTAACTGTCAATAACTTCATGAAACTGGTAAGCAATAAGTTTTACGATGGGCTGCTGTTTCACAGAATTGAACCTTTTTTGATTCAAAGCGGGGATCCGACATCTATAGGATTGAATGCTCCGAACCGGACGATAAGACTTGAGACTAACAGAGCCTTAAAGCACAAAAAGTATGCTGTCGGGATGGCAAGATTGAAGCAGCCGCATACAGCGAGCTCCCAATTTTACATTTTGAAAAGGGATGTTAAATCCTTTGATGGTAAATATGCAGTGTTTGGAAAGGTAATTGAAGGTCGTGATGTTGTACAT
>CALMWN010000463.1 GCA_937873555.1 uncultured Clostridia bacterium | reverse complement strand
CTATTACTGTGATTAGAATTTCATCCTTCAGGTTTTCATCAATTACAGCACCAAAAATAATATTGGCATCCGGATCGGCGGATTTTTGCACCAGCTCGGCAGCACAGTTCACTTCAAACAACCCGAGATCGGATCCTCCTGTGATATTCAGGAGAACGCCCCTTGAGCCTTCGATCGAGGTTTCCAGCAAAGGACTCTGAATAGCCTGCCTGGCTGCTTCTTCAGCCCTGTTCTCGCCTGATGCTCTGCCTATACCCATATGGGCAAGACCCGTATTGATCATTATCGTTTTAACATCTGCAAAATCAAGATTTACGAGACCCGGAACAGCTATCAGATCGGATATGCCCTGGACACCCTGGCGCAATACATCATCTGCTATCCTGAAAGCGTCGACAATCGAGGTTTTCTTTTCCGCCACCTGCAAAAGCCTGTCATTGGGAATTGTAACAAGCGTATCTACAGTTGATTTGAGGTTTTCTACGCCTCTTTCAGCGTGCTGCATCCTTTTTCTTCCTTCAAACATAAAGGGCTTTGTGACTACACCGACAGTAAGTATTCCCATTTCCTTCGCAATCTGTGCAACTACGGGAGCAGCTCCGGTTCCGGTTCCTCCACCCATTCCTGCGGTGACAAAAACCATATCTGCGCCTTTGATAGCCTGTGCGATTTCATCCTTGCTTTCATTTGCAGCCTTTTCACCAATTTCAGGGTTTGCACCGGCTCCAAGCCCTTTTGTCAGCTTATCACCGATTTGAATTTTCGTATTGGCCTTAGATAAAAATAAAGCCTGTTTATCTGTATTTATGGCAATGAATTCGACACCCCTGAGGCCTGCTGCTATCATCCTGTTTACAGCGTTGTTTCCGCCTCCGCCAACACCCACGACTTTTATCTGGGCAAATTGTTCCATATCGACATCAAATTCCAGCAATCTAAGTCCCCCTTTATATACTTTTTCCTCTTTAGTTCAAAACAAATCTGATATATGATTATTCCATCTTTTGGTGAATACATTAAAAAACTTACAGAAAAGCATACCTCAAATATACATTATTAAAATAATAAATGCAATAATTTATATGCATATTATAAACTAAAAAATCTTTAGTGTATATCGTAAATTAGCACTATACTGTTAAAAAAAGTCACTGAATATTTTTGATAGTTTCTTGAAAAATCCCGATTCGCTTTTAACAGTCTTCTGTTTTTGAATCTTGATTTCACTGCCGTGGCTGCTGCCCTTGCTGTTTGATGAAACATATTTTATTATTCCTGCAGCTGTGGCATATTCCGGTTTCGATACTACTGAAGTCTTACAGGCTGCCACTCTTGCCGGTATCTCAAACACTTCGTTTGCAAGCTGTGTACTGCCGTCAACATAGGAGATACCGCCTCCGGATAGTACGACACCTGCACCGTAATTGCCAACGATATTGGATTTATTCAGCAGATCGTGACACAGTGAAAAAATCTCATACACCCTCGCCTCAATGATTTCAACAACCTCAGAGACCCTTACAGTCTTCTTCCTGTTATCGTTTATTTCATTGACTGAAAACTCCTGATCATTTTTAATCAGGGAGGTAAGTGCCAGTTCGTACTGCCTCTTGATTTTTTCAGCTTCTGCATATGGTATTTTCAATCCGATAGAAATGTCACTAGTGATGTGGTCACCGCCAATGGGCAAGGAATCGTAAAAGACAAGCTTTTTGTTCTGGAAGACGGATATATCGGTTATACCTCCGCCCACATCTATCAATATAACTCCCATTTCCTTCTCTTCAACGGTCAGCAGTATTTCACCGGAGGCCATTGCTTCCACTACCAGCCCGTCAATTTTCAAGCCGGCTTTTTCCATGCTTTTTACAATATTCTGTACAGAAGTTATTTTCCCTGCAACTACATCAGTGTCAACCTCCAACCTGAGGCCTACCATTCCTACAGGGTCTATGATTTCGTCATATCCGTCTATTATGTATTGTCTTGGAATTATATCGATTATTTGTCTGTCCTCTGGAATTTCCACATCTTTTGCCGCATATATTACTTTCTCAACGTCTTTTGCAGAAATTTCACGATTTTCATTTGCAACGTTTATACCACTGCGTTTGCTAATAATACTCACATGCGTCCCCATGATATTCACGTAAGCGGAACCCACCCGGACATTAGCCATTGATTCGGCCCGTTCTACAGAATTTTTTATTGCGTTTGCCGTGCTTTCTATGTCAATGATAACTCCTTTTTTTACACCATTGCAAGGTTCCATTCCCCTGCCGAGAATCTCCACCTGATTGTCCCTGTTAACCTGTCCAATCACAGTACAGACCTTTGAAGTTCCTATATCAATACCAACAATTATTTGCCCCACTTAAGAAACCTCCGCACAAAAAAACCTTGAAACCTTTTATTAAACATCATTTCATAACTTTTAGCAAAACTTCACTTCTATAC
>CALMWN010000462.1 GCA_937873555.1 uncultured Clostridia bacterium | reverse complement strand
ATTTTACAATATGTCAGTCAGAGAAGCAAAAAGGAACAGAAAAGACAGTGCAGAGGTTAAAATCCGGACCATATTATCACCAGGCAGCTCGTAGTATTCAGCCCAAAATAAGTCAATCAAATTGGTACTTGTTTTCATAATTAATGAATGTTAATATACTTGTATACAAGATGACGAATATTTAACTGACTAATATGCAATCGAATACACAAAATAAACATTATCAAACTAAAGGAGGAATAATAAAAGTCGATATTCAGATGGATTTCTGACAGGACATGATAAATGGTGCAGTTTACTCCTTGCAGAGTTATCCGGAATGAGTTTTTATGATAAAGATAAAGCGGCACTGATTATTCAAACTTTTTCCGGGTATTAATCGGGTATCGGTGAATTTGCAATAGTTACAACTAAATACAGGGCAATAAGTAATTTATTAGGAAGGTGAAATCAAGATGTTGAATTTGAGCAAGAAAAGTATTAAAAACAGACAGCCCTGGCTGGATGCCGGGATAGAACTGCCTGAATTCGATTATGACAAAATGGCGTCCGCTACCGGTGAAAATCCTGCATGGGTGCATTTCGGAGCCGGTAATATATTCAGGGGATTTATCGCAATACTGCAGCAGAAGCTTCTTAACATGAACAAAGCTCAAACAGGGATTATAGCAGTAGAAACGTTTGATTTTGAAATCATTGACAGGATGTATGCACCATACAATAATTTGAGCCTCCTTGTCATCATGAATCCTGACGGAAGCCTTGACAAAAAGGTAGTGGGAAGTATAAGTGAAGGACTGGTTGGGGATGAATCCAGGGAAAAGGACTGGAGCCGGTTGAAGGAGATATTTAAAAAGCCGTCGCTGCAGATGGCGAGCTTTACCATTACCGAAAAGGGGTACAGCCTCAGGAAAATTTCAGGAGAGTACTTTGATGTAGTCCTCAAGGATATGCAGGAAGGGCCTGAACATCCTGCACATATCATGTCCAAGGTTGCCTCGCTGGCATATACCCGGTATAAAAGCGGCAAGCTTCCAATAGCTTTTGTAAGCATGGATAACTGCTCACATAATGGGGAAAAGCTTCACGAGTCGGTGGAAACAATCGTGAAAAAATGGGTGGATAACGGCCTGGTGGAAAGCGACTTTCTTAAGTATATCAATGATAAGGGCAAGGTATCCTTCCCATGGTCAATGATAGACAAAATCACTCCAAGACCTTCGGATAGCGTAAAAGCTTCCTTGAACGCTCTGGGATTTGAAAACACCGAAATTATCTGCACAGGCAAGAATACCTATATAGCACCTTTTGTCAATGCTGAAGGTCCGCAGTACCTTGTTGTTGAAGATAGTTTTCCAAATGGCCGCATGCCTCTTGAATTGTCCGGTGTGTTGTTCACGGACAGGCAGACGGTTGACCGTGTAGAGAAAATGAAGGTCTGCACCTGCCTGAATCCGCTGCATACAGCCCTGGCAATATTTGGCTGTCTGCTGGGATATGACCTTATAGCAGATGAAATGAAGGATATGGCATTGAAAAAGCTTGTTGAAAAGATCGGATATGAAGAAGGACTGCCGGTTGTTGTAAATCCGGGGATAATCAATCCCGGGAGTTTTATAAAGGAAGTAATAGAACAAAGGCTGCCAAACCCATATATTCCGGATACTCCACAAAGGATAGCTTCTGATACCTCTTTGAAGGTGAGCATAAGATTCGGAGAAACAATAAAAGCCTACCGCGAAAGGAAGGATCTGGACCCCGCGACGCTTATTTATATACCTCTGACAATTGCCGGCTGGTGCAGGTATCTGCTGGGCCTTAATGATAAAGGGGAAGAAATGCCGTTAAGTCCAGACCCGATCCTGGATGAACTGAAGGCTTACCTTAAAGCTGTAAAACTTGGAGACAGGGAATCCGCAGGAGAAAGTCTCAAGCCGATACTGTCCAATGAAAGCCTGTTCGGTTTAAACCTCTATGATGCCGGTCTGGGAGAAAAAATTGAAGATTATTTCAAAGAGCTGATTTCCGGAAACAACGCTGTCAGAGCAACATTGCAAAAATATTTGAATACATGACGCGGGCAATATTATTGACTATCAAACAATATATGAAATAAGGATGTGGCAATTATGAAGATGACATTCCGCTGGTTTGGAGAAAAAGACGATAGTATTTCTCTTGACAAAATCAGGCAGATTCCGGGGAAACCGGGTATTGTCAGTGCATTGTACGATATACCGGCTGGTGAAGTATGGCCTGCTGAAAGAATAGATGCCTTAAAAAAGACTGTTGAAGCGGCAGGACTGGAACTGGAGGTAATAGAAAGCGTAAATATCCATGATGACATAAAGATCGGCCTGCCAAGCAGGGACCTTTATATAGGGAACTATAAGGAGACCTTGAGGAATCTGGCAAAATTCGGCATAAAGGTGGTATGCTATAATTTCATGCCGGTATTCGACTGGACCAGGTCCGACCTTGCAAAGGAACTGCCTGACGGTTCGAATACCATGTCATATGAGGATGAAAAGGTGCAAAAGATTGACCCCGACAGGATTGCTGAAGAAATGGAAGCCGGTTCAAACGGATTTTCACTGCCGGGTTGGGAGCCGGAAAGGCTTAAGTCCCTGAAGTACTTATTTGAACAATATAAAAAGGTTGATGAGAACAAGCTGCTTGAAAATCTGGGATATTTTTTAAGAGAGATAATTCCCGTATGCGAAGAGGTTGACATCAAAATGGCCATACACCCTGATGATCCGCCATGGTCAGTTTTTGGGCTGCCGAGGATTGTAACCTCAAAGGAAAAACTTGAAAAAATCATTAACCTCGTGGACAGCCCTTATAACGGTCTGACACTCTGCAGCGGCTGCCTCGGGGCAAATCCCGACAACAATATTCCTGATATTGTCCGGTATTTTGGAAGTAAAGGCAGGATACATTTTGCACATGTCAGGAACATAAAAATCCACTCGAGAGGAAACTTTGACGAAACCTCCCACCTGACCTCGGATGGGTCACTCGATATGTTTGAGATAATGAAGGCATACCATGATGTCGGCTTCGACGGATATATAAGGCCCGACCACGGAAGAATGATCTGGGGAGAGAATGCAAGACCAGGCTACGGGCTGTATGACAGAGCTTTGGGGATAGCCTATATAAACGGATTATGGGAAGCCATAGACAAGATGAAAAAATTATAATCATAAGGAAATAATTCCCGAGAAAATTATTATTGCAGCAAAGAGCCGGTTTACGTCGGCAGATTATAGTGGTACGATATAACAGGATATGTTATATCGTACCAAATGACAAGGAAGGTATGGCTGGATGAATTTGGAATGTCCCGGAAAAATCAGGGGTGAATCTTCAAGGGAATATGCAACCAGACTGCTTAGGTTCAATATACTCAATTTGAATTTAAAGCCCGGTGAATCGATCAGTGAAAATGAGATAGCCAATTTTCTCAATATAAGCAGGACACCGGTCAGGGAAGCATTTATCAGATTGTCACAGGATCAATTGATTGAGATTTATCCTCAAAGAGGGACCAGTGTTTCCAAAATAAATCTGAATTTTGTTGAAGAGGGCAGATTTGTCAGAACCACACTTGAGAAGGCTTTAATTAAGCTTGTATGTGAAAATTATGTGAACGACGGACTGATAACAAACCTTGAAGAGAACATTCACATGCAGGAGTTCAATATAAATATAAAAAACTATTTGAAAATCATGCAGCTTGATGAAGAATTCCACAGGATAATATTCAAAGCCTGTAACAAGGAACGTACGCACTCCGTCATTGAAAGCTTGAATTACGATTTTTACCGGATAAGAATGTTCAGGATAACCTCCAGCATAAGGCTTGATATAGTTTTTGCACAGCATGTTGATATAAAAAATGCCATAAAGGCAAAGGATGCCTTATGGGCCGAAAAGGCAATGGATGAGCACCTTACAAGCGTAAAATTCGATCAGGAGATAGTCAGGCAGGAGTACCCTGAATATTTCATATAGCCGGCAATTCAATTATAAATGTAGCACCTGAAGCAGAATTTTCAGCTACGATTATTCCGTTGTGTTTTTCGATTACATTCCTGCTTATAGCCAGCCCGAGTCCGAAATTACCTTTCTTACCCTTGTAGAACCTTTCAAATATATGGGGAAGCTCATCGGCATCGAAGCCTGGGCCATCATCTGAAATAGCAAGCCTTACTGTATTTTTCTCCTCGATCTTTAACGAGACTTCCACAAAACTATCGGCATACCTGATACAATTGCTGATTATGTTTGTAATTGCACGTGAGAGTTTTTCTTCATCTGCATATACTTCAGTCATTTTATCAGGTCCGTTGAATTTAATACCTATATTGTTTTTGATTGCAATCCCATTCATTCTTTCAATACAGCTTTTTACCAATTCGTTGAAATCCAGGTTGCCGAACCGGTAGCTTTCCTCGATTGCATCAAGGCGTGACAGGTACAGCAGGTCCTCGACCAGATGTGTCATACGCTTGGATTCGCTGATTATGACATCAACAGCTGTATTACTGTCAACCACATCGTACTTTATCCCCTCGGCATAGCTCTGGATGGACATAAGTGGAGTCCTGAATTCATGAGAGGCATTCTGAAGGAAGGTTTTCTGTGCCTTGTCATGTGTTTCAAGCTTTTCTGACATTACATTAATACTGTTTACAAATTCCCGGAGCTCATCGTCAACAGGCATATAAATCTTTGTACCGAAATTCCTTTCGGCAATAGCTCTTATATGATGGCTGAGGTAGGAAAATGGTGCGGATATCTTTTTCGACAATATGGACGAAAATATCATAATAATAAGAGCTGAGAAAATCAGAATGGCAAAGAGTATGAGGTTTATTCCCATTTGCAGCTGATTGACCTTTTGAAGACTGGAATATATGATTATCCAGCCCAGATCGAAAGAGTTTTTCTGTGATACGGGTTTGATATAGGCTATATATTCGGTGCCGGACAAACGGAAATTCAGATATTCCTCATTTCCGAAGTTTTTTGATTTCTTGATTTCATCGGTGATCTGGTCCAGCAGCTCGCCTGATGGCACAAAAAAGCCTTCCGGAAGAGGATGCTCCCTTGAAAAAAAACCCTCCGGAAATGGATTTATCCTGTTTTTATCCTTGTCAAGCAAAATATAATCGGCATTCAACACCGAAAGAGGCTCTCTCAACGAACGGTCGAGCATGAAGTAACCCCTGTAGAGGTCGTTGCTGTTTTGCTCTGCAGGCGGAGGAGGGGGCATTTTACCTGTCCTGGGGAAAAAGTCAGGCCCCTGACGTAATGCAGTATCTTCAGTACGTGCTGCTATTTTGCCCAGCTGACCCAGGATATCCTTCTGCATATAAAAGCGGATGGCAACGTTAAAGATAACTGTAGCCAATGCTATCAGCATGAAAATCAATATGAGGTTGTATTTAAAGATACGCCATTTGATTGTAGTTCTTTTCATAATTTCATTCCCCACCCTGTATTTTAAATCCGAATCCCCATACGGTTTCGATTTTAAGATGAGAACCCGCATCAGAAAGCTTTTTCCTTATTCTTTTTATCATATCATCTGTTGCTCTTGTCTCAACCTCGTTTTCAAAACCCCAGACCTTGTCCAGAAGTTCACTGCGGCTCACTGCCCGTGTTTTGTTTTCAGCGAGATAGTGAAGCAGGGAAAACTCCATTCCTGTAAGGCCTACATTTTTGCCATCACATTCAACCTGCTTGGTATCGGGATTTATTAGTATATCCGAAATTCTCACAATGTGACTCACGACAGCCTTGCTTTTATCCATTTCAATCCTTCTGAATATGCTTTTCACTCGGGCGACAAGTTCCATAGGGCTGAAGGGTTTTGTGAGATAGTCGTCGCTTCCCAGTGCAAGCCCGGCTATTTTGTCCGGCTCAGTGTCCTTGGCAGATACTATGATAATAGGTACCGGACTTTTCTGACGGATTGTAGAACAAAGGGAGAAGCCGTCTATCTGCGGCATCATTATGTCTATGACCAGCATGTCCGCCGGTTTTGCATTAAAGGCTTCAAGGATGGAACGTCCGTTATTGAAGGTTTCTACCTCATATCCCTCCTTTAAGAGAAAGGATTTTATGATGTTGCATATATTAACCTCATCATCAGCTATATATATCAGTTTTTTATCCATAGAAAGCCAATCACCTCACAATTTATTTTACCATGAACAAAAAAGAATATCATTTAAATAATCCTGTTGCTGCAATTTTGCCACAGTTTTGCGGAGATTTCACGTGTATTGGTGGGATAAAATAAAAATGTACCAGGCAGTACATAAAGCGTGAAACCGGATCGGAGGTGGATGCGATGTAAAGTGAGCCCGATTGAAGATACGGAAAATTATTAACAATTAATATTGATAAAACAAAAGGAGATGTTATTATGAAATTTACAAAAACTTTGGCAGTTTCAGCAGTGGTAGCCTGTGTGATAACAACGTCCGCATTTGCAGCCAATATAAGTGCACAGAATGATTCAGCTGCAGGAGGAGCAAAGAATTCCGGAAACAGCTGGGGAGTGCACGGTAATATGGACAGGAAAGGTTTCAGAGGCCATGGACGCGGAGATTTCGGCCCGATAAAATTTAATCCGTTTGACAGCCTTGTAAAAGCCGGGACGATAACCCAGGCACAGGCGGACGCAATTCAAAGTGCCATGAAGACAGGACGGGAATCAAAGAAATCAATGAAGGATGTACTTGACGGACTGGTAAGTGCAGGTACAATAACCCAGGATCAGGAAAATGCAATTGTAAAAAGCTTTCCTGCAAGAGAAGGTAAAGGCGGCTCTGACAGGAGACATGGAAATCCGATGGACAGTCTGGTAACGACAGGCACCATGACTCAGGCACAGGCGGATGCTGTTCACAGTGCTTTCAGATCGGCTATGGAATCCCAAAAATCCTTTAAGGATGCTTTGGATAGTCTTGTATCGGCAGGTACCATAACACAGGCACAGGCGGATGCCATACAGAATGCCATGAAGCCGCCTGCAGCAGATTCTTCAAATAAAGCTCAATGATTAATTAAAAAGTTTGAATGTTTATTTTAAAGCAGGCGGCGAGCCGAATCCCCACCTGCTTTTTTGCTGCACCAAATCTGCCACAGTTTTGCGGAGATTTATATCATCAATTTGATTTAAAATGAAAGCGTGGTGAATTAAAATTTATAGAAAGTTTGAGGAGCTAATAATTATGAAATATATAAAAACTTACTGGCACAAATTTGCCTTGCTTATGATTCTGGCTTTAACCGGATTTTTGAGCTTTTATGCGGTAGGGAAGGAAGGCTATGCAAACCAGTACTACTCTGCAGCTGTGAAAAGCATGCTTCAGAGCTGGCATAACTTTTTCTTCGTTTCGTTTGATCCCGGGGGATACGTAAGTGTTGATAAGCCGGCGCTTGGTTTATGGCTGCAGGCCTTGAGTGCATGGATTTTTGGCTTTCATGGCTGGAGCCTTATTCTCCCTGAGGCTCTGTCAACAATTATATCAGTGGCATTATTATACCATCTGGTTCAGAGGACCTTTGGAAGGATAGCAGGACTTGTATCGGCACTTGTACTTGCTTTGACGCCTATTATGATAGCGGTGAGCAGGACCAACAACCTTGATGCATCGCTGGTGATGATGGTCCTTTTTGCAGCATGGGCTTTAATTGTTGCTGCCGAAAAAGGCAGCCTGAAAATGCTCCTGCTGTCCATGGCACTGGTAGGACTTGGCTTTAATATAAAGATGCTTGAGGCGTACATGGTATTACCTGCATTTTACCTTGTTTACCTGCTTACTTCCTCTTTGAAAACATGGAAGAAGCTGCTGCATCTGACAGGTGCAACAGCCATGCTGCTGGCGGTTTCGCTCTCATGGGCGGCTATAGTGGATATGACACCGGCAGATCAAAGGCCTTATGTAGGAAGCAGCCAGACAAACTCAGTAATAGAGCTTGCTCTTGGCTATAACGGAATTCAGAGGGTTACCGGCAGAGAAGTCGGCAGCAGGATTAATATACAAAACAGTAATGATGGCAGGCCTGATACTACCAGTTCTGCAAGCTTGACCAATAATAACATGCAAAACAACAATAATGTGCAATCAGACGGACAGGTGCCTCAAAATAACATAAATGCGGCTGCCGGCAATGCCCAGGCAGGTAATTCGCAGTTCTCCATGCAGGCTCCTCCGAATGGCGCAAATCCCCCTGACGGTGTAAACGGTCCGGCAGACGGAAATATACAGAGAGGATTCAACGGAGATGGAAGGAACGCTGGAGGACAGGGCGCACCAGGAGGACCTGGTGGACCGGGGGGTGCAGGTGAAGGCGGGCAAAAGGGAGTTTTCAGGCTTTTTAACCAGCAAATGGCCGGACAGATCAGCTGGCTGTTACCAATTGCATTCTTCGGAATTTTTGCCGGTCTGCTGCGGGCACGCAGGAAGGTAGCTGCAGGAAGAATGGCAGCCGGAAGGTCCTTGCTGCTGTGGGGAGCCTGGATTGCACCAATGCTTGTATACTTCAGCATTGCAGGGTATTTCCACAGGTACTACCTGTCCATGCTTGCTCCGGGCATCGCAGCTCTGGCCGGCATAGGAATGGTTGAAATGTGGAAAGCATACCTGGATAAGGGCTGGAAAAGCTATATACTTCCGGCAGCACTTATTGCCAATGCGGCTTTGCAGGAATTGATGCTTTCCAGATATCCACAGTGGAGCAACATGCTGATACCGGCTTCATGCGGGATTAGCACAGCAGCCTCGGTGGTTCTGATACTGCTCAAGGTATTGAACAGGGATAATTACGAAAAAACGATCAAGGCAATGGTTATATCAGGCCTCGCGGCTCTCCTGATAGCACCTGCAATTTGGGCGTATACACCGATAATGTATGGATCCCAAACGACCTTACCGTCTGCAGGGCCTGAATTGAGCAGGGAGAATGG
>CALMWN010000461.1 GCA_937873555.1 uncultured Clostridia bacterium | reverse complement strand
GAGATAAAGGCACTACATCATAACTATAATTTTTGAAAATCCTTTAACTCTCTATCTAGAATTTCAGGTTAATGATATAATTTTGACATACTAAATGAGAGAAGGCTCCGCTTTTGTCTGAAGAATTTAAAAAGAAAATGCTGGTGTATATGGGGCTTATACGCCAAGGACTGGAAGATAAATCTGAAGGGCTATTAAATAAATTTGACCGGATGGAGAAGAAGCTTGATGCAATACAAGCTAACACCGATTTTCTAAATGAATATAAGACTAGAAAAACATACCGCGGCAAAGCCGCAAGAATTCAGAATCCTGAATTCTCCCTAAGTATTGATATAACTAGGTTTCAGCATAAAAGTTTGCAAAAAAAACAAACTTATTTAGAGGAATTACATAAAAACAAGCATGGAAAAAAGGGCTTTATTAATACATTTAAGGAGTATGTTATTCAATTAGCCTGTCAATAATCTTTGGCAGGAGGGATACAAATGCCTGTATATTATCGGACAATAAGCACAGACAGAAAGACTGGTGAAAAGTCCTTTCGTGATCCTATTGAGCTCACTGAGGAAGAGTATTTACGGTCTTTTGATCCTTTAGCAAAAATAATTTTAAATAGAATGCGGGAAGAAATGAGGCAAGAAAAGACTGATCTTAAGAGGAAAAAGAAAAGCCGGACCTGAGCCCAATGTCATTAAGTTAAGATTAAAAAGTCCTTAAAATAATAGTCAATTACTAAGTTTGATACTTGTAATTGACTGTTATTTATTCGAAAAAACGGACACTCCAGAGTTAGGATATCTTCGTTTTTCTCACGTTTTCACTATCATTCAATTTTTCTCGCATTTATTCCACGATCCTCTTGACAATGAGCCTCCACCGGCATGTTTTGGGGCATCAGGGCCATCCCCCATGCTGAACAAGAAGAATGCCTCTGTAGAATGGTTGATGCCCCGCATCACAGCCTAACATGCCAGCACTCATTATCAAGAGGCTTTCGCGGCATAAACGCTCTACAGTGTTCTCAAGCTGCTTTTTTCTCTTCATAATACTTTCTCAAAAATGCTTCAGGAGTAAGGTTACCAAGTGCTGCATGCCTTCTTTTCCGGTTATAGAAGTATTCTATATACCAGAAAATATCTTTCCTTGCTTCCTCAAAATTCTTGTAAGCACTGTGATGAAGCCTTTCTGACTTGATTGTGCTGAAAAAGGTTTCTGCACATGCGTTGTCCCAACAATTTCCCCTACGACTCATACTTCTTACCATTCCGTACTTTTCAAGTTCCTCTATATATTCCTTGCTGCAATACTGACTTCCTTGATCTGAATGATGTATCAAGCCTTTTGGTGGTCTGTGCCTCATTACTGCATTTTGTAATGCCTCAATGCACAGCTCAGCCCTCATATGTGGTGCAAGGGCCCAACCTACTATCTCTTTGTGAAATATATCCTTTATTGTTGCAAGATAAAGCTTTCCTCGTTCCGTAATAAATTGCGTTATATCTGTAACCCACACTGCATTGGGTTTATCTACCTTAAAGTCTTGATTTAGAAGGTTTGGAGCTTTGGGCAAATCATGATTGGAGTCAGTTATACACACCCTGAAAGGCTTCTTTCTCACACTATATAGGTTGTGAGCTTTCTGAAGGTTGTAAACCCTGTTGCGTCCACACCGAAATCCTGCCTCTTTTACATCGTCCCATAATTTATCCAGGCCTATCATCCCTTCAGCTTTGGCATGACTGTCTTTTAATACTTTCAGGATTTTCTCGTTCGTCTTTTCCCTCTCACTTGGACCTCGTCCATCCCAATCATAATAGCCGCTCCTTGATATTTCAAGTATCTGGCACATCTTCTCAACCGGGCAGTCGGAGCTGCTTTCCTTCTTTACTATCTTATATATTACCTCCGGTTGTTCTGGGCGAAGATGGCCGTAGCTTTTTTTAGTATATCTATAGTCAACTCACTATCTGCCAATTTTTTCTTGGCCTCCTTGAGTTCTGCCTCCAATTCTGCTATTCTTACTTTATCAGGATCTTGCTTGTCCTTGCTTTCTTTAAGCCAGTTCCTGACTGTTTGGTCATTGACACCAAAGTCCTTGACGATGCTTGACACAGAACGTTTTTCTTCCCGTACTAACCGGATTATGTCGGACTTGAATTCTTCATTATAACGTTTACCATTATTTTTCATCTGGTTTCCCCCCACAGCTATATTGTATCCTAACTTAGCTGTGTCCGGCAAGTCGGGTATGGGTCAAGACGGGGAATAAGATTTGTGCGGTATGCGGACGATATGCTGCTCTTTGCTAAGACCAAGAGAAGTGCTCAGAGAATGTTGGAGCATATTCTGCCATTTACTGAGAATAAGCTGCTTCTCAAGGTTAACAGGGAGAAAACAACAGTAGCCTACATTGGAAAAATAAAATTCCTCGGATATGGATTCTACTCATCAAAAGATGGTATTCGATTCCGAGTCCATGCCAAAAGCATAGGTAAGATGAGAGCAAAAGTAAAAGAGACAACTTCTAGAAATAGTGGGTTTGGATATGATTTGCTAAAGCTCAAACTGAAACAATTCATAACGGGATGGGTGAACTACTTCAAACTTGCCGACATGAAGAAATTGCTTGAGGAAACAGACCAATGGCTTCGTAGAAGACTGCGCATGTATATTTGGAAGCAATGGAAAAAGATACGAACCAGATATACAATGCTCAGAAGGTTTGGGCTTGACCACAGGACTGCCATTAAGTTTGCCAACACAAGAAAAGGCTACTGGCATGTCGCCAATAGCCATGTTCTGACCCTAGCAGTAACCGATAATCGGTTACGAAAAGCGGGATATACATTTTTCTTAGACGTTTGTAAGTCTGTAAAGGCCTAAACTATGGGAACCGCCGTATACCGGACGGTACGTACGGTGGTGTGGAAGGTCGGCTACTAAAATAATTAGTAGCCTCCTATCCGATTACTTACCAAAGAAAAGGAATGCGTTGTGTAGTACAATAGAGCCTCGAAAGGGGGATACACAATGCTAAATATTAGAGATAAGAACGTAGATTTAACTGGATATGAATTTGTCAGCCTGGAGAGTTTGGTTCCGCAAGACCATCTTTTAAGGAAGATCAATAAATATATAGATTTTTCATTCATCGATGAGTTGGTGAAGGATTTGTACTGCCATGATAACGGTAGACCGGCCGTTGATCCGAAAATACTTGTAAAAATACTTCTTTTAGGGTATTTGTATGGGATAAGGTCTGAAAGACAGATCATAAGAGAAGTACAAGTAAATGTTGCATATCGGTGGTTCTTGGGCTATGGGCTTACAGATAAAATTATTGATGACTCGACGATCAGCCAGAACAGGAGGCGCAGATTTAACGGAACTGATATATTCCAGCAGATATTTGATAACATTGTGCTTCAGGCGATGGAACACAAACTGGTAAGTGGTAAGGTTCTTTACACGGATTCAACGCACTTAAAGGCGAATGCAAACAAAAGGAAATTCATTGAGCAGGAAGTAGAAAGGTCGGTGAAAGACTATGTGGAAGATCTAGATAAGGCGATTGATGAGGACCGGGAGGCTCATGGGAAGAAACCGTTAAAAAAAAAGACCACAAGCCTGAATTAGTGAAAACCAAGACCAGCACCACAGATCCGGAAAGTGGGTACATGGTGAGGGACGGAAAGCCTAAAGGTTTCTTTTATCTGGACCATAGGACGGTAGATATTAAGTACAATATCATTACGGATGTCCATGTTACTCCTGGAAATGTCAACGACGTGGACCCGTATCTTAGTAGGCTGGATAGACAGGTTGAACGGTTTGGGTTTGAAGTAAGATTCGCAGGTTTAGATGCAGGGTATTTCACAAACCCCATATGTAAAGGATTAGCAGACAGAGAGATACAAGGGGCTATTGGCTCAAGACTTGGGCCCATGCAAAAGGTAAGTACCATAAGTATAATTTCCAGTATGTTAAAGAATTAGATCTATGTGTTTGCCCAGGTCTTCGGGCATTAAAGTACAAAACAACGACCAGGGCTGGTAGTAAGGAATATGTCAGTGATGTTGAGGATTTTCAGAATTGTAATCGGCGTGATAAATGCCTTATAGGGAAAAACCAACGGAGAACCGTTTACCGGCATGTTTGGGAAGGCTACAAAGACCAGATTTATGCCTTCACCAAAACGGAAAAGGGCAAACAAATCTACAAAAAAAGAAAGGAAACCGTTGAGCGAAGCTTCGCAGATTCAAAGGAACTGCATGGGCTTCGCTATTGCCGTTTGCGTGGGTTAGCCGCCGTACGCGAGCAATGCCTGCTTACGGCGGTTGCCCAGAACATAAAGAAGATCGCCATGGTACTGGATGGGCGCTCTCTTTACCAAATTAGAACCCATAACTCTCAACTTATGGATTTATTTAATAAACCATACATAACACTGGAAAGCTAAGTGTAAATAAAAGTAAAAACCACCAAGCTGGAAACTTAGTGGTTTGTCATTAACCTGAGCTTCTATGATCATAGAAGCTGTTTTTTCAGACTTCAGACTTCTTCACAGTGCCATACTAACCGAAATTAATCATCTTGTTACCAACTTAAAAGGGCGTACCTGTGGCAGATAGTAAGGAATTTGGGTCTGCCAGTTACCTGAATGCAGTAACCAACCAGAAAGATTTTCATAATCAAACCATTTGAGGGGTATTCTGGGTGTATATGGTGAGGCCTCTTCCTTATACCACATCCATTCATAATATACCAATTTAAACGGACCCCATGGGTTATCAGCTTCAAGTAGAGTCAGCTCACTGCCATCCTTGGCATCAAAGTCAGTATGAAGTGCCCATGTTACGAGCAGGTATTTTTTAATAGATGGAATGTAAACCATTTCGGGCAAGCTTAAGTGCCCCTCTATAGTTAAAACAGGCTCAGACTCTTCAAGCTCTTTTACCCATTTCACTCCACCGTCATCCAAAGGAATGGCAAATTCCCAAGCGTCCCTATCCATGATTTTCTCTTTATGTACTCTTCCAAGCCTCATTTCACTGCCGTTATCCCAATGGTCGCCTGAAATTGCATAAACGTACTCGTCAACAGCTTCGCTGTTATCCTGACCAAACTGAATAAATGAGGGACCTCCGAACAGGCAGCCGGGGAACATGGGTTTCCAGCCTTTATACTCAGTACGGGCTTCGGGTGGAGTCTTCCATCCAAAGCCTTCTACTT
>CALMWN010000460.1 GCA_937873555.1 uncultured Clostridia bacterium | reverse complement strand
TACACTATCCTCTTCGTCGGCAGCGTCAGATGTGTATAAGAGACAGATTGCAAAGCGACCGCTTCCTTTATCTTTTTGCCGGAATCCGGATTCATAGGCTTCTCCTTGTTGGTATTTTTTCATATCCTGCAGTCAATAGACCTGTTTCCGTTTTTGAATTCATTTTTCAAGGTCTCCCTGACATTCAGAAGGTTTATGCCGCCTTCAATCAGACGGTATTTCAGGTCAACCAGTTTGTAGCCCTTCTTCGATAAACTGTTATACAGGTCTTTGCTGTTTTCTTTTATCAGGTCGATTGTTTTTTTATCTTCAACCCTCATATTCAGGCTTATCCTCTTTTTATTTACGTTTATAAGCGACTCAACGCGGCCAAGATTATCAGTATCCAGGGAAATAAACATGGTTACGTTGTCCGGATCTATTTTCCTTTTTCTTGTGCTGTTTTTCAGTACATATAATTCACCTGTAGTATTACTGTTGAAGTTGTTTATGGGTATTTGCACGTAAGTGCTGTAATTGTTGATGTCATTTATGAATTTCAGGTTGTTTTCAATATTGTCAAGCTTTCCTAGAATTTCATTCTTAAGGTGCAGGTTCGAAAGCTCCACTCCGTGTCTTATTGCCTCAAGCTTTCCGAGGGTTTCCCTGTAAAGGTTTTTTATATCAAGTCCTTCCTTTGCATTTTCAGGATCAAGCTTTACAAATATGCTCTCAACCGTCTTATGAAGGATATTTCTGTCCTTTTGTACAGCAGCATTTATTTCAGGGGCTGTGTTTGCCTGCAGACCGTTCGTATTTAAGCCTGAATTCCTGTCAGTTCCTGATTTTACAAACAGGTCTTTCAAGGCAGCCCCGATTTCCGTCTGTTTGTCCTGCGGCAAGCCGGAAAGCTTTTTCATGACATCGGTGAGAATTTTCTCGGTATTGAGCTGTCCGGAAGGATTATCCGTCTTTACAGCATTGAATATGCTTTCAACTTCAGCCGCTATACCGGTATGTGCCGGAACTGCCTTCACACCGGGAGTTTCCGGGGCTTGCAGCTTGGTTTTCAGTATATTGATAACTTCTTCTTCAATATTATCAGCTTTCGTCAATTCCAGCCCTGCAGGTATGTTTTTTATTGCAGTGCTGCCTGCTTTATCAGTGATTTCAGATAATTCAGGCTCTGTTTTTACGTTGACCGTATCCTTTGTACTGATGTTTTCAAAGGCTTTAAGCTCATCTTCAATCCTGTCGATTACGTCAGCATCCTGTATACCGTCAAGCATCCGGGACAGTTCCTGAAGTCCGTTACCCAGCTGTGCCTTACCTTCTACAAGTTGTTTCAATGTGGAAATACTTTTTTCTTCGATATTTATTTTATGTGATGAAAGAAACACTGCTTCTGCAGGTGTAAGATCCTTGAATTTTGCAACAACGTTTAAGATGCTTTCAAAATTCTCTTTTGTGAAGGGTAATTCATTTGCCTTAATTTCAGTTGCAATATTTACATTCGTGCTGTCAGGCTTTATATTCAGAGCAGTCAGCTGCCTTTTGATTTCTGCCTGGTTATCTGCAGGCTTTTGCAGGATATCAGGCTTAACGGTTTCCAGGAAGACCTTGTTATCAACCTTGTCCTTTACCCTGAATTCAACCGTATCTCCCGGTTTGGCATCCAGCTGCACCTCTGTTGAAGCAGTAAACGTCGTGCCGTCGAAGAGCTTTAAAAGGAGTTCGCCCGAAGTAATCTCCAGAATCTGCGCCTTTACTGCGTCTCCCGGATTAAGACCTGCAATTGCATTTGATATCCCGGACAGGTTGAGGTTCTGACCCGGCAATACTCCATCTATTCTCACACGTTTCAACCCCTGTTATTTAGTACTACTTTGTTACTTTGGAATTATTATTGAAGAAACAAGTGTTACTTTTTCTTCAATAGAAATTTATACTGCAAAATTTCCATAAATTAATGATGTAACAAAGTAGTATCAGCCTGTAAAATTCTTTGTAAAGCTTATTCTATGTATCGGACAAATCCCGAATTTTTTTATAGCATCTATATGCTCTTTTGTTCCATATCCCTTGTGCTTTGCAAAGCCGTATGCCGGGTAGGAAGAGTCCATTTCACATATGAGCCTGTCCCTTGTGACCTTGGCGAGAATTGACGCTGCTGCTATGGAAACGCTCAGGCAGTCACCTTTTGGTATACCCTGC
>CALMWN010000459.1 GCA_937873555.1 uncultured Clostridia bacterium | reverse complement strand
CGCAGGCCGGGAATAGGCGATGCGTTGCAGGCACTGTGGCTGCCAGAATGCCGACCGATACGCCAAGGTCCAGCGCAGAACCTTCTTTCCTCTGGTTTGCAGGTGCAAGATTTATGGTTATCCTCTTGGGCGGAAATTCATAACCGGTATTTTTTATTGCAGCCCTTACCCTCTCCCTGGATTCCCGGACAGCCATGTCACCAAGCCCAACAATTTCAAATGCAGGTATTCCGTTGCTGATATCCGTTTCCACTTCTATAATAAATCCGTCAATCCCCATTAATCCGCAGCTCTTGATTTTAGACAGCATGTCTTGTGACCCTCCATATTACGATTGAATAAAATTAATGGTAATAAATGTAATATTTACAACATAATATTACAACATTTTACCATAATTGTATATATTTAATTGCAATAGATATCTTAAATACACAAAAAACCACCAGCATTTACTGGTGGCTATGATTTACATAAATTACCGTTACGGACATGTGAGACAATTATATAAGAAATTATTGATATGATTATACTCCCTCTTTATTCCCCCTGCATCCATACAATCATTTCTCCAACCTTTCGGTTGCTCCATGCATAGTATGGAATTGCTTTTACTGTAATCTTTTCTTTTGGTGTTTCTGCTCTTTTATAAAGTTGGTTTTCCCATCTGCTTTTATCCCTGATTAAGGCATCAGCACAAATGGTTACAATTCCTCCCAGCATATCTTTGTCAAAATGCGCACTCAACGTTGACCCTGCAGGAATGAAAATTTCATTAAGGTCTTTGCCGTTATCCGTTTCCTCCAGGCAATACACTAAAGGTCCTCGCATCAGAGCAATGCGCCCGCAGTTATTACGCATTGAAGGATGTGCCTCTATTTTTTCCACCGGCATAGGCAAGACCAGCTCAATTTTATCACCCTTGCTCCATAATCTCTTTAACTTAAAATATCCTTTATCCACATAATGTTCAATTGCCACCGCTTCACCATTAACCCTAAGTTGAGCACCGTTACACCAACCAGGTATTCTAACAGACAGAGTTAATTCCATTTCTTCTTCCGGCGATACGGTTATTTCTATTTTTTCATCCCATGGATATTCCGTTTTTTGACTGAGTATTACTCTCTTATTCCCGAGTTCAAGTTCAGTTTCACTCTGGATAAAAAGATGAATATACACTTCTCCCTCGCTCTTCGAATAGATATATTCCCCCAATGATGCAGTTAGTCTGGCAAGATTAGGAGGACAGCAAGAGCATTCAAACCATTTCTGCCGCTCCGGAAGCATCCTTGGATTTCTTGAAATCTTGTTTTCATATAATCCAGGGTGTGATGCTAAATGATTTGCATAGAAAAAGCTGTCCCCGCTTAATGAAACCCCACTGATTACACCATTATAAAGGGTTTGTTCCATTATATCTGTGTATTTCCCATCGCCCTCGAACTGAAGCATCCTGTGTGCCCAAAAAACAAGGCCTATTGACGCACAAGTTTCATTATACGCCGACTCATTGGGGCAGTCATAATCAAAGGTAAACCTTTCGCTTCCTTCCAGCGGCCCAACACCCCCTGTAATATACATCCGTCGCTTCGTAACATTTTCCCATAAGGTTTCACAAGCATCGAGCAGTGACTTATCCCCTGTTTCCGCTGCCAAATCAGCCATCGCGCTGCACATGTACATAACCCTTACAGCATGACCTTCTGCCGTTGTCTGTTCCCGTACAGGAAGATGGGCCTGAAAATAGGCATATGGACCCGCTGCAAGGTAACTTCTATTTAACGATTCTTTAATTGGGGATTTCTCCGGATCTTCTCCGCGGGCTATCGCTTCAGCTTCAAAAAAGTGCGGCGTTTTCCCTCTTTCATCTATAAAATAGCAGCTTAACTTCAAATATTTCTCTTCCCCGGTAACCCTATAAAGCTTTACTAGCGCCAGTTCTATTTCCTGATGTCCACAGTAGCCTCTCTTTTTTCCTTCCTCTCTTCCAAAAACTGAATCGATGTGATCCGCATACCTGCACATTATATTCAGGAATCTTCTTTTCCCGGTTGCTTCATAATATGCCACTGCCGCCTCTATAAGGTGCCCTGCACAGTAAAGTTCATGCATTACATAAACATTTGTCCAACGTTTCCCAGGCTCCACAACAGAAAAATATGTATTGATATAACCATCCTCATACTGAGCTTTTTCAATCAACTCTATAACTTCATCAACCTTTTTTTCAATTTCATTGTCAGGCTTTAGCGCAAGGCTGTATGCTGCTGCCTCAATCCATTTTGCAATGTCCGAATCCCAGTAATGGTGCGGCTTATTTGGATCTCCAGGCTTCCATTTAAGTTTAAGTGCATCTATCCTGCCGGTATTTTTACACTGGTCATATTCTGCAGGTAAAGTCACGGTACGGTTTATCTCCTGCCTCGGTCCCCAAAAGCCATCTACTATCTTTACATTTTTCCATGCAACCGGTGTAAGCTTTTTCCTCAGTGTATTATCTAAATTTGGTTTAATTTCACGCATTATAAAATATCCACCTTTCAATAATTTGTAAAAACACTACCCTTTAACAGCACCTGATGTCAGACCGGAAACCAGGTACTTCTGAATTGCTACAAACATGATGATAACAGGTAGTGTAATAATAACTGCAAACGCCATCAGGCTGTTCCACTCAATTCCGTATTCACCTATTGCCTTATACATATTGACAGTTAAAGGAAATAAAGTATCTGTCCTGATAAATGTCAATGCGCCCATCAGGTCTCCCCACCCCCATAAGAATGTGAAAGCAGCGGCCACAATAACACCAGGGTATGAAATAGGCAGCATTATATATAAAAAGCTTGTAAGCTTATTACATCCATCTATTACAGATGAATCCTCAAGCTCCTTTGGTATTCCCAGGAAGTACGGCCTTAAAGTCAGAACACAGAATGGTATGCTGTTAAGGCTTGTAAAAATGACTGGAGCCAACAATGAGTTAATAAGGCTTATTTTTTTAAATATTATGAACAGCGGTGCTAGAAATAGAACTGCAGGAAGCATCTGAGTAACTAAAAACGCAAGAAGAATCGCTTTATTCAGTTTAAAATTAAATCTTGCCAGTCCGTAGGCGGAAAAAGTAGCCAATGTTGCAGAAATCAGAGTACTGGCGACAGCAATGATCAGGCTATTTCTCACATTAAATATGATTGGATTGGTAGTACGTTTGAATAATTGAGCCGCATACCCTTCAAAAGTTATGTTTTTGGGGAAAAAGGTAGGTACCTGTCCAAATATCTCAGGCTGCGTTTTAAGTGAAGTTATTACCATCCAATAAACGGGGAAAAGAAAAACAACTAGAATTATAAAAGAAAACACAGTTTTAACAATTGATTTGTTCATTATGATATCACCTCGTCATTGCTCACAAATCTCAAATAGACTATTCCAAAAGCAAACAGGACCAGCATAAGTATATTTGCTGTTGCAGCTCCGGTTCCAAAATCAAAGTTGTTAAATGCAAACTTGTAGGATATTGTTGCAAGGATTTCCGTAGCATTTCCGGGACCGCCTCCGGTCATTACATATATGAGCTCAAAGGTTTTAAATGTGTATATAAAACCCAGTGTAATTACTGTAACAATTGTAGGTTTCATTAGTGGCATTGTTATTTTTATAAACTTCTGAAACCTTGATGCTCCATCAATTTCTGCGGCCTCGTAGACATCAGCAGGAAGCGTCGTCAATGCAGTTGCTAGAAGAAGCATATTAAAGGGGACACACTTCCAGGTATTTGTTA
>CALMWN010000458.1 GCA_937873555.1 uncultured Clostridia bacterium | reverse complement strand
CTTTGTCCTTTGCCTCTCTCGAACTGGTAGCAATATGTGTTGTTCCATCAATAAGAGCCTTGATGCCGGTTCCTGACCCGCTCCCAGATACGTAAGCTTTGACATCAGGATTCTTTTTCATGAAGACCTCTGCCGCCTTTTGGGCTATGGGAAGAACTGTTGTTGACCCGTCAATCCTCAGGTCTTCAGCATACGAAAAAGCTGTACCGGTACAAATAAAAAAGACAGATGACAAAATTGCAAAAAGTTTTTTCATTATTTACCTCCTTTTGTGTTTTTCACAATACTATTCGATTGTTACAAATATGTTACAACTCTGTTAAATTTAGATTAAATTCTTTTCCACCTCCTCCCGCCCTTTTCTCATCCCTGAAAAGGACACATGAAATAAATTCTGTCAAGTTTCATATTCAGTCTCCTCTTTTTCGCTAAGTTAACTCATCAGTTGCATAATTTTTAATGGAGAGCGTCTATAAATGATCTACCGGTATGCATTTGAAGTCAAATATCATATCGCCGTTAAAGTTCACTCCTTGTTGTCATTCTCCGGCTTGGAGATTGTGTCGCAATTATAGTAGAAAAAGGGGATAAAAGAAGGTCATTTATATGCTAGAATTCCGCGAGTGTGAAAAAAAGGAGAGAATAATGGCATATAAATGTGGCAGTCGTAAGCAGATCACCTTATTTCCCCAAAGCATCGATGAATATATTGGGGAAGAACATCCAGTCAGGGCATATGACACATTCATAGAAGTGCTAAATCCTCATGAGATCGATTTAGAAATAGATCCTCATAAGGTAGGGAATTCGGCATATGATCCAAAGGCCATGCTCAAACTGATTGTATACGGATGCTCATATGGAATAAAAGGTTCGAGGAAACTGGAAAGAGCGACACATGAGAATTTAGCATTCATATGGCTTATGGGAGGGTTAAAACCGGATCACAAGACCATATCAGAATTCAGAAAGAATAATAAGAAAGTGCTGAAGTTAGTATTACGGCAATGTGCCAGGATGTGTATGAAATTAGGGCTGATTGAGGGAAATATTCTTTTTGTTGATGGGACAAAGATACGGGCAAATGCATCGAGAGGGAAAAACTACAGCAAAGGGCAGTATCAAGGCAAGTTAAGGGAAATCGATAAACGCATAGAGAAATTACTTGAGGAATGCGACCGTATAGATGAAGAAGAAAAAGAAGACAGTTCGCTGGTAAAAATGAAGGAAGAACTTATAGATCAACGGAAGCTTAGGGAACGAATCAAGGGAATTCTGGCTGAATTTGAAATAAAAGGAGAGCTAAACAAAGATGGAGTTGAACGGACGATAAATCAAACAGATCCGGACAGCGCACTGATGAGGAGCATTCATGGCTCCCATGCAAGCTATAATGCCCAAACCGTAGTTGATGACAAGAACGGACTCATCATTCATGCCGATGCCGTCAGTGAAACAAAGGATATAAATCAATTATCAGAGCAGGTTAAGCAAGCAGAGGAAGTTATGGAGAAAAGCTGTGAAGTTGCATGTGCTGATGCCGGCTATTCGAATACAAAAGAACTGGAGAAGCTGGACAGGGAAAATATAAAGGTAGTTGTTCCTTCACAGCGGCAAGCATTACATAAGCCTGAGAAGCCCTTCAGCAAGAGTCAATTCACATACAACGCGGAAGAGGATTGCTACTACTGTCCTGAAGGACATCCCCTTATTTATTCTACTCAGAAGACTTGTGAAGAAGGATTGATATATCGGATAAAAGATGCGAACTTATGCCGACAATGTAAGAATTTTGGTATTTGTACAAATGCGAGACAAGGCCGAAAAATATATCGCCTTGCCAGGGAAGAACTCAAGGAGAAAATAGAGAAACAGTTTAAAGAATCTGAGTCTCAGGAGATATATTCTCGAAGAAAGACCAGAGCAGAACACCCTTTTGGGCACATAAAACATAATCTCGGGATGAGAAACTTCTTGCTTCGTGGCCGAGAGGGGGCTAAAGCAGAAATATCGATTGGAGCGACCTGTTTTAACATTGCACGAATGATTACTTTGCTTGGAGGAGTATTAGAGTTTTGTTTTAAAGTTCAGAGCAATGTAGGCTTAATAGCGATATAGAAGTCTTTGATTATGGAATATATGTTGGTGAAGGAAAACTTTCTTCTCGAATTGTTTAGGGAGTCACTTGGAAAAAAAAACTGGATTCCCTGGTCAAGCCAGGGA
>CALMWN010000457.1 GCA_937873555.1 uncultured Clostridia bacterium | reverse complement strand
TCTCTTCAGGGAGCCATCCAGGAAGCAAAAAAATATCCCTGTATTGATAAAATATATGGCGCCCGGTTCGGAGTGGAAGGCCTTTTAAATGAGAATTTTGTGGATCTTGGTTCGATAAGCGGTGAAGAAATCAATCTGTTATCCCAAACGCCTGCATCAGCTATCGGCACCTCCAGGAAGAAACTGTATCCGGAAGATTATGAAAGAATGATTCAAAGCCTCATAAAGAATAATATAAAGTATCTGCTGTTTAATGGAGGCAACGGTTCCATGGACACCTGCGGGAAAATATACCATTTGGCTTCCAGGCACGATATTAAAGTCATTGGAATACCCAAAACAATAGACAATGATATTGCCGTAACCGACCATAGTCCGGGCTTCGGAAGTGCTGC
This sequence comes from uncultured Clostridia bacterium, assembly GCA_937873555.1. Classification (GTDB taxonomy): domain Bacteria; phylum Bacillota; class Clostridia; order Acetivibrionales; family CALMWN01; genus CALMWN01. The sequence continues at coordinate 3,576 of CALMWN010000457.1, read as the reverse complement.
GAGGTATCTTGCGGTTTCAGCCGCTGAGGTTGCCACGGATGTGAAGTCAATGCCAATCCATGTTTGTATCATTGAAGCCATGGGAAGAAATGCCGGATGGGTAACGGCAGCATCGGTTCTCGCCAGGAGAAAAGAGGGGGATGCTCCTCATCTGGTATACGTTCCGGAAAGGCCCTTTAATAAAGCTGAATTTTTAGAGGATGTCAAAAAGTTGTATGATCAGTTAGGCGGGGTCGTAGTTGTAGTCAGCGAAGGTCTGACCGATGAGAATGGGGAACCGATTGCAGAGCCTATCCTGACCAGGGGAAGGGATGTATATTTCGGCGATGTAGGTTCTTACCTGGCAACTCTGGTGACAAAAGAACTGGGTATCAAGGCAAGGAGTGAAAAACCGGGGATCCTGGGGAGAGCTTCCATTGCACTGCAGTCTACCGTGGACAGGGAAGAAGCAAAAGAAGCCGGCGCATTTTCTGTCAAAGCGGCAGTAGAGGGGAATACAGGATGTATGGTAGGAATCAAAAGAACGGGCAGCAATCCCTATGGGTCCGAAATGATTCTGATCCCGATTGAGGAAGTCATGATGCATGAAAGGAAGCTGCCCGGGGAATATATCAATGAACGTGGAAATGATATTACCCCTGCGTTTGTTGATTACTGCAAACCGTTAATCGGTGAGCCTCTACCCGAACATGTCGGGTTTTATAAATAAATATCAAGTTAGAATAAGGAAGGTGAGCACGGATGAAACAAATATTTGTAAATCTTAAGCGCTTTGATGTGCCCAGAGAAATGGGCGGCGTATGTCCTATAGCGAATCCGAAACAATGGATTGAATGGATCATGGACGAAAGCATTAAAAACGGGCTTGGAAACATGAAAACCCTGGAGGTTGTCTATCTGCTGCCGGAAGCATATATAATACCGGCCATTGAACGACTGAGAAGCTATGATGAAGCACAAACAGAAAGTATCCATATCGGATGCCAGGGCGTATTCCGTGAGGATATTTCAAAGGGAGGAAACTTTGGGGCCTTTACTACCAACAGGCCGGCAGCGGCAGCCAAAAACCTGGGTTGTACCTGGACCATGATTGGGCATTCGGAAGAAAGGAAAGACAAGTTGGGAATTATCTCCGAGTATATCCCGGAAGCAGTTACGGAGCAAGAGACAAACCGAGCTGCAAAAAAAACGGTTCATAGGATCATCAACCAAGAGGTTCTATGTGCTTTAGGTCAAGATCTGAAGGTCTTATTGTGTATTGGTGAAACAGCAGAAGAGAAGGGCGAGGGCAGCTTTGAGGAACAAAAACCAAGGATTCGGGCTGTTTTAAGGTCTCAACTGGAAATGGGACTCAAGGGAGTTAATGAAAAAGACCTTCAAAACAATATTGTGATAGGATATGAGCCTATTTGGGCGATAGGGCCTGGAAAGGTTCCTCCGGGCAGTGAATACATTGCATTTGTTTCAGAGTACATAAAATCGGTCACTCGCAGTGAATTCGGTTTCGACGCGGCTGTGGTTTATGGCGGGGGTTTGAAGGAAGAAAATGCAGGAATGATAGCAGATATCGATACCATTGACGGTGGATTGGTTGCACTTACCCGTTTTACAGGGGAGATTGGTTTCTACCCGGATGAATTAAAGAAAATCATTGAGAAGTATGGTGTATAATTGTAGCTTACAGATTTAAACTTAAGGAGGTTTTTAAATGAAAAAAATAGCACTTGAATATGGGCAGGGCTTGATGGAGGCAAATCTTCCGGATAGTACGGATGTGTTTATACCTGGTGAGACGGTAGCAGATCCTCCATATATTCAAAATATTGAAGAAGTTACAAGACAGTCTATTCTAAACCCAATTGGGATGCCCACTATATCCGGGAGCGTAAAAAAAGGAATGAAAGTTGTCATTGTTTTCCCGGATAAAGTAAAGGGCGGCTTTCAGGATACAGCCCACCGGAAAGTGGCGATTCCCATTATCCTCGAAGAACTCTACAAGGCAGGCGTTGAGAAGAAGGACATCAAATTGATCTGCAGCAACGGACTCCATCGCAAAAATACAAAGGAAGAGATCAAGAGCCTGTTGGGGGAAAAGGTTTTCAATGAATTCTGGTGGACCAACCAAATTGTCAACCATGATTCGGAGGATTATGACAATCTGATCGACCTTGGCTATGATGAGATGGGAAACCGGGTCATCATGAACAAGGAAGTCTATGCATCGGATTTTGCCGTACTCATCGGTCATGCCATGGGAAACCCCTATGGCGGATATTCAGGTGGCTATAAACACTGTACAACCGGAATCACCCACTGGAAGAGCATTGCTTCCCACCATGTACCCCATGTCATGCACCGGGGAGATTTTACGCCTGTCAGCAAGGAAAGTATGATGAGAAAGAAGTTCGATTCCATAGGCATGTACATGGAAAAATGTATGGGAAAGAGGTTTTTCGTCTGTGATGCCGCATTGGATACAAACTCAAGACAGATCGGCGTATTTACCGGATATGCAAAAGAAATACAGCCCTTATCCTGGGAAATTTGCGATAAAAGGACAAACGTAAAATGGGCGGATAAAAAGTATGACGTTATGGTTTTTGGTATGCCGCAGGCTTTCCACTATGGTAACGGCATGGGGACAAACCCCATTCTGATGCTGCAGGCCATTTCAGCCCAGATCATTCGTCATAAAAGGGTCATGAAGGACAATTGCGTCATTATTTGTTCCTCCATCTGCAACGGCTATTTCCACGATGAGGAATTCCCATCCTACCGGGCATTATATGAGTTGTTCCAGAAGGATTATCATAATACCCTGCCTGACCTGGAAAAGTATGGCGAGTATTTCTCGAATAATAAGGAATACACCGATAAATACCGTTTCAATTATGGTTACCATCCATATCATGCCTTCTCCATGATATCCTGTGGGCATATTGCAGAAATGAATTGTTCCGCGATATATATTGTTGGAGCCATTGAACCAGGGTATGCCAGAGGAATGGGAATGAAGACCCGCGCTACTTTCGAGGAGGCTTTGAGGGATGCAAGAAAATATGTGGGTGATAATCCAAATATACTGGCCCTTCCTAAAACCTTTAAAATTGGAGCAGTTCATTTGGATATGAAAGAAGGACTGTAGGGACATATTGGAGAAAAAACTTTTTGAGAGGGGCTAAAAAAGTTTTTTCTCCTTATATCAGATTAACGGAAAGGAAGCTTACAAATGCCAATTATACCTTTAAGACCTCTTTTGGAGGCTACAAATAAATATGGATTTGCCCATGGGGCATTTAATGTCAATGCAGTTGCACAAGCACAGGCTGTAATAGAAGTTCATGAAATGTTCCGTTCCGCTGCAATTCTGCAGGGGGCGGATCTTGCCAATGCCTTTATGGGGGGCAGGGCGGATTTTATGAAGGGCACCCTTGAGGATAAAAAAATCGGCGCCAGGAGAATTGCCGATGCGGTGAAAAAGTTCGGCCAAAATTCGCCCATCCCCATCGTACTTCATCTGGATCACGGAAAGGACTTTGACTCGGTGAAGGCAGCCATCGACGGGGGATATACTTC
>CALMWN010000456.1 GCA_937873555.1 uncultured Clostridia bacterium | reverse complement strand
TTTAAACCTGAGGCTTGCCCTTATCTTCCTGGAGATATCCTTTATGTAGCGCTCGCTGTACCTTGCATGATAGACATATTGTTTAGAAGACTTTGTCAGCATTTTATAAGCAAATATCCGGTGCATGTACCTGGACAAGCCACTCCTCAATCTTAGATGTGAGATATTCTGGGTTCTGGTTTTTATAAGCCTTGCTTATCAGCTTAATATATTCTTTATTTGACAACCCGTTTCTCCACTTTAGAAAGCTTTCCCTATCATATTCCTTGACTTTTTTGTCAACCACCTCATAATCTACGATGCTTATTAAAATACTGTCCATTTCCCCTGCAACGTCCGGTCGTTCCTGAATCAGATTATCAAGCTCCTCCGGGTCACTCTCAAGGTCAAACAGCTGCCCTTCATACCCTGCATAGGCAATATATTTCCATTTACCCTTACGGAGCATAAAACATCCCGTATTGAGAAAGTTACTGTGGTATTCGCTCAGTACCCAATCCTGCCGTCCGGATGACTTGCGGCCCGTAAGTTCAGGCATTAGAGAAGCGCCTTGCAAATCTTCTCCTGCAGGTATATTAGCTATATCCATAAGTGTCGGATATATATCGATAAGTGAACACAGGTCTTCAACGGCAGCGCCACTTTCTGCACCCGGCCCCGAAATAATCAGAGGGACGCGGGCTGAAGCCTCATACATTGAATTTTTAAGCTGCAATCTATGCTCCATATTCATTTCGCCATGGTCGCTGGTAAATATTATATAAGTGTTCCCCTGTATTCCCAGTTCGTATACCGCATCCATCAACCTGCCTACCAATGCGTCTACCTCGGCTACCATTGCATAGTAGCATCTCCGGATATCCACGATTTCGTCATTACTGAAGCTTCCAAAGGTGTTTTTGCACCTGCTTGAATACTCTATACAGGGATGAAGCCTTTCTTCATAAGGAGGAACGGTGATTTTACCTCTGTCAATCGCATTAAGCCACCTGCCGGATGTTCTAAACGGCGGATGAGGATACCTGATGCCATAATATAACGCAAATGGCCGTGACTTATCTTCATTCGCTTCCTTTAGCCACTGAATGCTCTCATCAGCTGCCTGCCAGTCTTTTTCATTAACGATTTCAGTGTCTTCTCCGATGATTTCTGCTGATGGACGCCCTACCTCATAGTTGATATTGAGCGACCTGGTCCATGCATGAATTCTATTACCCAACGAATGATAGCCTGAAAGGTAATCGGTTTTGCCGAAAGCTTTCACATTATATCCATTCTGAGACAGCTCCGAAAAAAATGTCTTATCCTCCTCTGAAAGGCCCTTATAATTATTCCATGCCTCTATCGTGTGAACATACTTTCCGCTCCACATACTGGCCCTTGAAGGGCAACATTGCGGAGAATTCGTGTATGCATTTTTAAAAAGAACACCCTTAGAAGCCAAGCGGTCAAGATTAGGCGTATGAGCAGCAGTGTGCCCCATACATCCCATTACTCTTCCGTCCATGCTGTCACATTGTATGATTATGATATTGGGCCTGTTTCCCTCTTTGGGACACTTTTGTTCACCCATTACCCTCATGCCCCCCTTAACAAATAATAATCACTTGATATAGCATTTTCAGCTTCATTACCTGCTGCTGCAACAGCCGTCAGTATCTTCAATACCCCGCATTAACATAGCACGGGTCGGCATTGGGCCCAAATCCGAGCTCTCCCCGGCGCTGCCTGAACTGCTTCAATACCTCTTCATATTCCTGGCAGTCAATGAAATTAATATTTTCATCTGAATCTTTTGAAAGGTCAAACAACACTTCCGGCATGTCCTCACCATAGTACTGGTACTTCAAATTGTCACGCTTGATCATAAGGTTTCTCTTCCCAAACTGGGAAACAGTCTCGTTATTCCACCCTCCGGCATCATCGTTTATCAGCGGTACAAGGCTCCGGCTGTCAAGTCCTGAAGGTGTCGGTATGCCGGCTAAGTCACACAGCGTGGCAAACAAATCGCAGAGGTTCACATTTTCATTGACAACCCTGCCCCCGTCAAAGCCTTTAGGCCATCTGATTATCAAAGGCACCCTTGCGCTGGCCTCATAAAACTTCTGCTTTTCCCATATACCATGCTGTCCCAGCATTTCTCCATGATCGGAGGTGTATATGATAATCCAGTCATCAAGGTCTTGTCCTACATTTTCCAATGCGTCCAACACCACGCCATACCGCTGGTCAATCTGCTCAATCATCCCGTAGTATGCAGCAGTTGCTCTTCGTATCTCACGGACTGATGCATCTATACCAGGGACAACCTGCCTGCTGCTTAGAAAAGGATGGTCCGATACCTTTTGATCAAGATAGGGCTGCACCCTGTTTAAATAGTAAGTAAATTCCCTTTCGTTGGCAAGGTAGGGATAATGAGGCTGAATAAGGCTAACTTTGAGCATCAGCGGTTTTTCGGGCTGCGGCCTGTCATGGTACGGGTCGCAGAAGTAGCTTTCTATAAAGTCAAGAGCTCCTTGAAGAGTGTACTGGTCCTTTACATACCCGGGCCCTTTACCGATGCCGGCCCTTTTAACTTCCTTGGCATCAGACCATTTGACACTTTTTTTGAAGTTCGCAAAAGCGTTGAATTCATCCTGCTGCTTGTCTTGAATATAGCTGCTGCCTATGGATACATCTCCGCCTACCCTCGTAGTCCATCCCTGCAGCTGGTCAGTACCTGTATGATGAAGCTTGCCGCAGGCTGTGGTGGTGTATGCATACTGTGAGAAAAGCCTGGCAAAAGTCATATAGCCCGGAGCCAAGTCCTGGCCGTACACCTCTGACTTGCATGTGCGGGGAAGCTGTCCCGCCATAATTGCCTGCCTTCCTGGTATACATATGGGGGACGGAGTATACGCATTCCTGAAGACTACACCCGTGCCGGCAAGCCTGTCCAGGTTTGGCGTCCTTATAATGCTGTTCCCCTCGTATCCTGTAACATCAGCCCTGTGTTCATCACTCATAAGAAATAAAATATTCGGCCTCTTCATTTTGCTCCTCCTCCACCTTAATGGTTAGCACTATTTTACTAATGTCCGTTACCATCGGCAGTTCACCTCTGCCTGAACATCACTGCAAGCCTTTCTATCCTTTCATCCGCATATTCGAAAAACTCCTTATATGATTGACAGTAATAGTTAAGAACAGGCTTCTCATTCTCAAAGGGTTCTCTTGTCCTCCTGCACCCTCCTCTGCAAATCTGGTACCATTTACATTCCCTGCACTTGGGATCGACATTACTGGACACTTCAACAAACTTTACGGCTGTGTCGGTGCATCTCATTTCTTCAAAATTGTTATCTTTTATATTTCCTATATACCAGTCATCTATTACGTAAAAGTCGCAGGGATATGTGCTCCCGTCAGCCTCCACTACGTAATAGCAGGTGCAGAAGCCAGCCATGCCGCACGATTCGGGAGGATAACCCATAACCATTCCTACAAGATTATCAAAATACCTGATGCTTACCATGTTTCCTTTTGTAATGTCTTCATACCATAAATCAAAGAGTGTTTTCAAAAAGTAAGTGTATTTTTCCGGGGTAAGTGAAAATTTGTGGCCGCCCGGCTTTTCGTTCAAAGGATCAAGGCATGGAATAAACTGCAGGTATTTAAAGTCATTCTTTTTAAAAAAGTTGTATAACTTGCTTATATGCCTTGACGTCAATGCATTCACGACAGCCAGGATGTTATATTCCACCTTGTGCTTATTAAAAAGCTCTATTGCATTCATTACCTGTGTAAAAGAACCCATGTTTTTTGCATTTATCCTGTTCATATCATGAATATCCCTTGGTCCGTCAAGCGAAATCCCTACAAGAAAATTGTTTTTTGCCAGGAACTCGGCCCATTCATCATTGATCACAACACCGTTTGTCTGCAGGGCATTGTTTATCCGTATGTTTTTGGTATTATACTTTTTTTGCAGCTCCATTAATTTCCTGAAGTAATCCAAACCGATAAGCGTAGGCTCACCGCCCTGGAATGCAAAAGTACATGTTCCTTCAGCATACTCCAAACCCTTTTTCACAAGCAGTTCAAGCATATCTTCACTCATCATGCCGAAGGACTCCGTGCTTCTGCTTTCAGCTATGGAGTGGTAAAAACAGTATTTACACCTCAAATTGCAATTGCTGGAGGCCGGTTTTATCAACATACTAAGTGGTGGCATAAAGTATCCCCTCGTCTAATTTATTACTTTCATCTCTTTACTGTTTATATTATACCAAAAATCAGCCCAGCATAGGTGCTGCCGGTCCGGTATGGTTATGATATCCCGCCTTATGGCTTCTCCAGCGTGCGTCTGCCTCCCAGCCCAATGAAAAAAACGGGTCGTTGGTTTCCTCAACATGCTTTTTCATAAGCAGCCTGTGCTTTTGAACGATTTCTCCGTATTGAGGGTCATTGACCAATGACTTTGTCTCACCCGGGTCCTTTTCAAGGTCGTAAAATTCTTCCCCGTTCCCTTCCCTGTACAGGATATATTTATACTTTTGTGTACGCAGCATACGTCCCGGTTCTATTGTAAAACCCCACTCGGTATGCCATTCACTTGCTACATAGGATCTTGAAAGATCACTGCTTTCTCCTTTCAACAAAGGCATAAGGCTTTTTCCGCAAAGTCCTTCAGGTGCCTGTACCCCTGCATAATCGCACAAGGTAGGGAGAAGGTCCAGCAGAGTTATCAACGGCTCTGCCAGGTTAGTTCCATCTCCCTTGATGCCGCCGCCTGCAAATATGAAAGGCACACGCGTTGTCTCCTCGTACATGCTGACCTGTTTAGTGACCAAACCATGGCCTGCCATGCTGTCGCCATGATCCGCCATAAAAACAACGAGGGTATCGTCTGCATCCTCCCGCTGTTCGAGGGCATCGAGAATTAACCCTACTTCCCGGTCGACACGGTTTATATAGTGTTAATAAGCGGCCAGATAGTGCCTGTAATTCAATTCATTCCAGCCTGCTGCCTGGGCCTGGCGGTTATGGCTGCAGCAGATATATTGAACAGACGCCGGTCTGTTTTCAATGTCTCCAAACTCAAAATTGTCAGGCAGCGGAGGAAGCTCTCCCTGAATGGGTATATCCTCATGGGCTCCTTTGTTTTTACCAATCCACTGGCAGATGTCATGCGGGTTGACCAAATCTGCTACCACAAGATATGGTTTTCCCCGGTGTTTTTGGAGGTAGTTCACTGCTTTAACCGTTGTATAACGATCTCTAAAGGTGTCCTTTGCTACAGGCCATGCTGTTGTTCCCTCCACAGCCAGTTCATTTTCAGGTTCAATACGGAACCCCCGCAGGCTTCCGGCATCATGGGTTTTCCCAAAATGCACCGTATCATAACCGGACTCAGCAAAAAGGCTTCCTAACGTGGGTATATTTTCTGGAAGGGGCGGAACAAAGTGCTTGCGTCCATTTGAAAGCACCCCCGTCTGATGAGGATAAAGCCCTGTCCAGAAAGCCGCTCTGGCAGGCTGGCAAAGCGGGAAGGGGGTGTAGGCCTTGTCAAAACGCACCCCCCGTGCTGCAATGCGATCAATGTTCGGGGTTTTACAGTATGTATTCCCATAAGCGGGTAATGCTTTCCATGTCATCTGATCTGTCACGATGATAAGTATATTTGGTTTCTGATTCATCTTGCTTCACCCTCGCACATAAATTTTTCTTTTTTAAACTTATGTCAAAAAACTACAGGCCGGTTCTTTCATACTGGCATTCCGGTGCATCATACCTTTTCAAAAGCTCCCTCAGCTTTTTTTCCAGCATCCACTCCAGAGGGGCATCCCTTATGGGATTTTTCTGCCCCGGATCAACACTGATATCATAAATGGGATTAAAGTTGGGTGCATGCATATGCTTATGTGACTTTGTCTTGATGCGGTAGTGAGGTATACCATGGCAGCTCTTGAGAAAAACGCCGGTCTCAGCCGCTGCCAGCTTGTCCCTTTTAACGAAATCCGAAAAGGCTCTGGGCATTGCTGTATGATGATACACTGCCGAATCTTCCACAGGTTGACGGCAGTAAGTATACCGTCCGTCATACATATTGATGTCCTTTCCAAAATAACCATAAAGGACTGCGTCATGGTGGGCTTCATCCTTTTTAAGCAGATGAAGCAGTGACCTGCCCTGAACGTTTTCAGGAATGGAAGCGCCGTGCAGCTCCATCAGCGTAGGCATCATGTCTACGGCCGCCGTCAGGGCGGATATCCGTCTGCCGCAGAATGCAGTCTCAGGGGTGCATACTACCAGCGGTATATGTACAAGTTCCTGGTAATCAAACATATAGTTCTTTGCCCAATACCCGTGTTCCCCAAGCAAATGCCCGTGATCGGTTGTGAGAACTACAACAGTGTCTTTCCATAAATCCAGTTCATCCATCTTATCCAATAGTTTTCCCAGCCATACATCTGCCATGGTCAAAACAGCAGCATATCTTTTCCTTGCATGCTCCACTGCTTCTGCTTCTTCCGTAACCGGTGCATAGGGCGGCCAATCGAAATGATACCTGTTATCCCATACATCGTCATACATATCCAGGTATTTTTTTGGACATACAAAGGGTTCATGCGGGTCAAACACTTCCAGATGCAGATGCCAGTTATCCTCAAGATGGTTGTTTTTCAAAAATTCAATACCTTCAATGAAGCACCTTGGAGTAGGGTAATCCTCCTCTTTCTCGGGGTCATGGAACTTTCTGTTCACCCAGTATGCCCTGCGGTTTTTCCCTTTAAATACAGGAGTTTCCGGATGCTTGACCAGAGGATGCCAGACATCGCCCTCCTGTCCGCGTTCAAATTCCCAGGTATCAAAAAGTGTATGATATGCCTCTCCGCCGCTGTGAAAATAATGGTAGTGGTCTGTGACCATATGGCTGTAAGTGCCTTTTTGTCTGCGGAGTTCTACGGGCAGGCAGTCATCCCATGGCTCAACAGGGCCCCAGGGCGCCTCCAGGAAGTTTAACCTGCCGGTCATCAACTCACGGCGTGCAGGCATGCAGGGAAGCGATCCGCAGTAGTGATTGTCAAAAACCACTCCCCTCTTTACCAGGCGGTCCAGGTTTGGAGTCTTGATCCAGCCGGCACCATAGGCATTCATATGATGCCGGTTTAGGGAATCCATAAGTATAAATATTGTCTTCATTGGCTGGTTCCTCCATTCTACATTCTTATCATCTTACCACAAAACAGGCAGAAAGTGTTTAACGTTTGTTATATCTGTCCAGGGCGTCCTGCATACTTTTGACTGCCTTGTCAATGTTTAGCTTCTTAATATTCTCTGTAAATTTTTCATATTTACAAAGCTCGCCATCCCATTGAAGCCTGGTGAAGGATTTCCGTCTCTGCAGTATTTTGCAATGGCATCCATTATTGGAAGCCCTTCAGGGTTTTTCTTTATATGGTCAGTATACACAGGCTCATTGTTAACCATTGTGTAGGTCTGCCCTTCGATTCCGAAATACTTGAGCAAAGTTCCCTCTTTTGAGAAATGAAAATCCAGAAATTTTGCCGACTCCGCTACATGCTTGTTAGCCGTCATAATGGCTGCATTGCCTCCATCCTTATATTCCTAGGTCCTTCTCAAGAATTTAGGCTGGTCTCCTTTCTTTAATACAGGAAATTGAGCTGCGACAAGGTCAAACTTTGTGTCTTTTTTTGCAGCCAGGTATCTTGATTCATGGCCGAGCACCAGGCCATAAAACGCCCCGGCTTTATTATTCAGCACCTTGTTATCCATCGATTTTCTATCGCTTGATGCAAAATCGGAGTCCAGCAGCTTTTCTTTATACCGTTTGTTCATCAGCTCAAGATAACTCTTGAATCCCGGCTCCATCGGCCCAAACTTTACTTTTCCGTTATCAATATAAAAATCGGTTTGAACATTGAAAGCTCCCTCGAATTTGGGCTGTGAGCTCAAGAAGGTTTTTCCCTCCATGGTTAAAGGGGCTGCAGCGTTCTTTTTTTCCTTAAAGGCACTCAGTACATTAGTCCTTCATCAACTGTTTCGGGTACTGCCAGATTTAGTTCATCCAGCCAGTCCTTCCTTAAAATAAAACCGGCATTGTAATCATTATGCTCTATGGACAAGGCTGGGAAGACATATAACGCCCCGATGTCTGTCTTATACTGCTTTGCAATATCCGGGTTCTCGCTTGTAAATTTCTTCAGTTCGGGGGCATATTTGTCGACTACGTCGTTTAACTTGACGATAACTTTATCCTCGATTGCCTTTTGCGTCCCTCCGGGGTAACCCTGCCATCCATACTCCACGATGTCCGGAAAATCCTGTGAGGCAATCATCAGGTTAAAGCTCTCTTTTTCCTGTGCGGCCGGAGGATGGATAAACTCCAGTTTCACATTGGTCTTTTTTTCATATTGCTCATAAAAAGGCATCTGGCTGAAGTTGGTAATTACGGCTCCCGATTTCTAGTTCATAGGAACCCAATACTTTATTTCAACCGGCTTCCCCGCTGCTGTGCCTTCGCTGTTTTTTGCAGCTTCTTTGCTGCCGGTGCAGCCGTATAATGAAGTACCAAGCATCATCATGGCCATTACGGCCGATATTGCCTTCGCACCTTTTATAAAAGCTTTATCCATATTCTATCCTCCTTTAAAATCATTGTAAAATGATCTTGCTTTAGACCTATATATTCATGATTAATGGAAGCTAATTTATAATCGTGAAATGCTTCATTTCGCGATTATAAATTAGCTTCCTTGCTGAAGACATAAATCATAAACTATGCAGCTTTAGAAACAAAGTGGGCAGTAATGTATTTTGTTCAGGTATGGATATCTTATAATGGAATTTTACAGGTTTTCATCATTTATAAAAAACTGCAGTATTTTATGTGCCTATATACACATAATTTCCTGCAGCCCCGATTAAATAATAAATTCCCGTCAACCCTGCCGTTGGTAGCATTGAACATTATTTCCTTGCCATATACCTGTCATATGCAGCCTGCTGTAATTTTATGGCTTCATCAATCTTCATCCTGTTTATTGTCTCTGCGAATTTATCCAGGTTGCTTAAGGGTTCCTTACCCATTATGAATTTATTAAGCATCTCATTCTGGTAAGTGTTTATTTCGTTTACAATAGTCGAGTAGCTGGTAGTTTCCTGGGTTGTCAGTGTTGTGGGAGGTATCAGCTTATCATTTGAAGCTGCAGGCCATAGGTCTGATGCAGCTTTTTGCTGGGGAAGTCCGAGCTTTAGGAGGCCTGGCACTTCAATATCACTGATGCCAGGCATTTGGCTTATTACACCACCTGCGTACCTGCAAGCTGCCTGTTCAACTGTAAACCCTTCGGGATTTTTAAGTACCAGGTCAGTAAATTGCCGTTTTCCGTCCTTTGTTATGAAGCTCCGGCCTTCAATTCCCCAGTTAAACAAGGTACGGCCTTCGTCAGAGAAGTGGTAATCCAGCCATTTTATTGCTTCTATCGGATTTTTTATATTTTTGCCTAATGACGCTCCATGAGGTGCCCATTTGACAAGCATCCCACTTGTGCCATACACCTTGCCGTCAGACGATTTTGGGTTTGGTGCACCGACCAGCTTGAACTTCGGGTCTTTGCACGCCATCATGTTGGAATACCTGCCCATATTATTGGAAAGGGAGCCATTGTATGAGCCTGCAATATTTCCGGTTACCTTTGCGTCAAAATTCTTATTGTTCATTGATAAATATTCTGGGTCAATCAGGCCTTCAGAATACCTCTTATTCATGGTAATTACGAATTCCTTGTATTTGGGGTCGACAACCGAATTTTTTATTTTGCCGTTATCTACATAAAAACCCGGTATAAGTCCGAATGCGGTCAAAAAGTCTTGGAATTCTATTTTCTTTGTAGCGATAAAAGGTATTTCATCGGCCTTCCCGTTTCCATTGGGATCCTTTTCCTTAAAAGCTTTAAGAACAGTGTACCACTCATCAATAGT
>CALMWN010000455.1 GCA_937873555.1 uncultured Clostridia bacterium | reverse complement strand
GTTCAAGACCCCTCTTACATCCATTCTCATGGGGACGAGCATGCTGGCGGAAGGCGGAATGGGAGAACTGAACGAAGAGCAGAAGGAAATACTTGAAACCTTGAGGGAAGAAGGAGAAAGGTTATCTTCAATGGTCAATGAACTGCTGGAACTTTCCAGAATAGAGTCAGGTATGGCTGTGTACAATTTTGAACCCTGCTCCGTGAACGGAATTGTGGAGTATTCCCTGAAAGGCTTCCACGAAATAGCTGAAAAAAAGCAGGTTTACATAGTAAATGACCTGGAAGAGGAACTGCCTCTTGTGAAAGCGGATTTTGACAAAATTTCCTGGGTTATCAACAATCTTGTCAGTAATGCTTTAAAATATACTAATGCCGGAGATTTTATAACTGTAAGTGCAAGGATAGACAAAGGCAAGGCTTGCATATTTGTAAAGGATACAGGAGCAGGGATTCCTTCGGAGTATATAGACAGGATATTCAACAAATTTGTGCAGGTAAAGGGAAGAGATATAGAGGTACGGGGTACGGGACTTGGACTTTCTGTGGCAAAGGAGATAGTTGCCGCACACAGGGGTGGAATATGGGTAAAAAGTGAATTGGATGCAGGCAGTACCTTTACTTTTACACTGCCGATCTGGAAATTGGAGGAATAGTCATGCAGAAGGTGCTGATTGTAGATGACACAAAGAATATAAGGATGCTTCTGACAAAATGCCTTGAAATGGAAGGTTACCAGGTTGATACGGCAAATGACGGAAACCAGGCGGTGGAGATGTTCTCGAGAAATAAGTACGATATGGCGTTCCTGGATATAAAAATGCCTTACCACAGCGGGACAGAAGTCTTGAAACATATCCGGGACCTGGGAATAAAAACGCCGGTAATTATCATAACTGCCTATGCTACCATCAAAAATGCTGTTGAATGTACAAAAATGGGTGCAGTCGCATACCTGCAAAAGCCATTTACGGCAGACAAGGTAAGGAATATACTGCTTGAGCTCAAAGCGGCTCAATTTATTGATGAAGTGGAGGAAACCGGAGATTTTTCCGATATTGAAAGCCTGATCGAGGGAGAAAAGTTTGGTGAAGCACTTAAGCTTTTGAAAAATATGCTTGCGGAAAAACCTCTTGAAGCTGAATTATATCTGCTGCTTTCAAAAGCAAGTGAGGGAATAGGGCATACACAGGATGCAGGTAAGTACAGAAAAATTTATGAGACAATCAAGTAGGTCGTATTATTTTCATTAGTACAATATACCGGCATTTGCCGATTCCGGTGGAGTCCGTCGAATAATTCAAGGCTTCACTTTTTTATGCTTTTTTAGTTATTAATCCATATATGGAGGGTATAGATTATATTGTTGCGGATAAAGCCATAAATCCGGAATTTTACGGTATAAATCACATGCTCTTTCTGCAGATGTTTACTTTTAGTATTTGGGGGATGTTTCATTGGAATATAAAAATGGCTCAATTCTGAAATCAATGAAAAAAGAAGTCGCAATTATTATTGCCATGACAATTTCCGTTATCATTTGCCTGACGGTCCTGATGTATCAGTCCGGAAAACGCATATACGAGGAAGGGGCACTGGTGAATACACTCGGGAAGCAGAGAATTCTCATACAGGTGATTGTAAAGGATGTAACCAGGATATATGCACTGCTGCAGGCACTTCAGACAGATGATAATGTTGATCCGGTTGAAATGATAATCACGAAAATTTCATCATCAAAAGATGAGATCAAAAATTCTGCAGAAGAATTTGAAAAGACTCTCACCGGAATACATAACGGTTACATAAACAGTACGGGTATTAAGGTGTATTTTGACATATCAGGCGGTAATATCCGTGAAGACGTAGAAAAAGTAAATACCATATGGGAAAGTTATAGAAAATCCATCGATATTGTTATGAATGAAGCCCGGATTGGAAGCAGTATGGCAAACGCGGTGATTTATATCAACGAAAACAGTGATGAACTTTTAAAATACAGTGACGGCATAACACAGAAAATAGTTGATAATAAAAAAAATAACGCTTTCTATTATATGATTTTTTCGGCAATACTGATTATTATATTCATAATAGCAATGGTAACGCTGTTTATAAGAATGTTTAAATATCTGATAATTCCTCTGGATGCGCTATACAAAGGTATAACCGGGATAAGCATGGTGGTCAGCCCTGTTAAGCTTTCAATGCCTACAAAGAAAGAGCTTGTACCTATCATATCTGAAATCAATTATACCTTTGAAAAAAACGACAGGTTGTTTTCCCTCATTGAGAATATAAGCAAAAACTCATCCTTTAGTGAGGTTTTGGATTTTATCTTTAAAAGCTTTTCATCCTTTATACCATATACCTACATCGGAATTGCACTGATAAAAGAGGATGGGAAAATGCTGGAGGCTACTTACGGGATATCGGATGGCTCAGTAGTGAACCTCCCCAACAGGCTTATGGGAAAGCGCTATCTGATAGAAGGTACCAGTCTCGGCAAAATATTGGACACAGGTAATGCAAGGATTATCAACGACCTGGAGGAATACTCCGAGGGCAGGAAAGTCAATGAATATACCAGAATAATACTGGAAGCCGGTATCACATCTTCAATCACTTTACCCCTTAGCGCAAACGGAAGGCATGTCGGCATTATATTTTTTTCAAATACACACAAAAATTGTTATACCGAGGAACATGTAAAGTTTCTCCAGACGCTTGCCAACAGTATTGCCATCAGTTTTGAAAAGAATATTTTTCTTGACAATCTTCTTTACAGCACTGTTTTGGCCCTGGCAAAACTTGCTGAAAAAAGGGACGAAGACACCGGTGAACATCTTGATAGAATGAAGGTTTATTCCAGAAGCATTGCAAAGATGCTGCAGGCTGAAAGTGAATATAAAGATGAAATTACCATGGAATACCTTGATGACATAGAGAGATTCAGTCCGCTGCACGATGTTGGGAAGGTAGCTATAAAGGATGATATACTGCTAAAGCCTGCTAAACTGACGAAGGAAGAATTCGAAGAAATGAAACGGCATACGGTATTCGGAGCTGAAGTATTGATTTCAGCCGAGAACAATATCAAGAAAAGCGGAAAAAGCCTGTTTAAGGTAGGCATTGAAATAGCTGAAGGACATCACGAAAAATGGGATGGATCAGGATACCCATACGGCAAATGCGGTCTGGATATTCCTTTAAGTGCAAGAATAGTTGCGGTGGCGGATGTGTTTGATGCCTTGACTACAAAAAGGCCGTACAAGGAAGCCTTCCCGTTTGAAGCTTCTTTTAATCATATAATCGATGGTGCAGGGAAACATTTTGATCCTGAGATTGTGCGTGTATTTGCCAGGAATAAACAAACCATCTTTGAATTGTATAAGTCCTTTCGGTATTATTCAAATTCTCATCGTGTACTCGACAATACCGGAGTGGGATGAGATTATTGAATTAATTATTTTATTTTATGAGAATTTGTTATAAAATAAATGGACAATAATAATGAAGCGCCTTCTTTACAAATTAAGTGTACCGGCGCGTAGAAATATAGGAGATGCATATAAATGCACCAGATGGATTCAAAATATAAAATTTCCATAACGGGTGACCTTGGAAGCGGTAAAAGCACTGTTTGCGGCATAATGAAAGAAAAATACGGCTTTAATGTTTATTCCATAGGAGGAATTCAAAGAGCTCTGGCACAGAAATACAACATGACCACCCTGGAGCTTAACAAGTACATGGAAGAACATATGGAGATGGATGACGAGATCGACGGCGCACTTATAGAAATATCCAAAAAGGACGAGAAAATGCTTCTTGATTCCCGGATGGCCTGGCACTTTGTACCGGAATCCTTCAAAGTATACCTTAGCATAGATCTCAATATTGCAGTACAAAGGATTCTTTCGGCTGAAAGAGGAGAGGTTGAGAAATACAGCAGCTTTGAGGAAGCAAAAAATAAAATTTTTGAAAGAAAAGCCAGTGAAAATTTCCGTTATCTCACCAAATACGGTGTGGATTGTTCAGATATGAATAACTATGACCTGATAATAGATACATCTTATTCAAAGCCGGAAGAAATTGTGGATGTCCTTATAGCACAACTGGAGCAGTGGAAGGAGAAGAAACCATTTAACAGGTACTGGCTGTCTCCCAAATCTTTATTGCCAACAAGCAGTATTCAAAGCGGGAGAGATGGAAATGCGGATGATGGGCATGCTGCATCGTGTAGCACAAATGAAAGCATTAAAGTGTTAAAGAAAGATAATTTGTATTATATCACCGGAAATCACAGTATGGTACATGACGCATTAATAAACGGTATTTCCCTGCTTCCTGTAAAAAGGGTCACGGAAGAAGATGAAGCAGGTGCCTTAGAATATGTCAAGGCTAACTGCAGTATGGGTTTGATTCACACCTGGGAGGATGAACACGGATTCACCTTCTTAAGATATCCTAATGGTTAGGTGAGATAAAAAAGGACTTGCAGAATCTGCAAGTCCTTTTTTATCAGTAGTACTTGTACGTACAAGTGGGTCATAGTATAATTATGAAAGAATCCAAATTTCCAGAGGGGGTTATTATATGACAAACATTCCAAATGTAAAGCTTGGAATTGTAGCAGTGAGCAGGGACTGTTTCCCGGTACAGCTCAGTGAAACCAGGAGAAAAGCAGTTGTTAAAGCCTGTAAGGATAAGGGAATTGATATCAGCGAGACTTTAACGACTGTTGAAAATGAGAAGGATGTATTAAAAGCCATAGATGAATTGAAGGCTGCAAAAGTTAATGCAATGGTTGTATATCTTGGAAACTTCGGGCCGGAAGGTCCTGAAACCATGCTTGCACAGAAATTCAGCGGTCCGGTCATGTTTGCTGCAGCAGCAGAAGAGACTGAAGACAATCTTATAGGTGGACGCGGCGATGCTTACTGCGGTATGTTGAATGCTTCCTACAATCTGGCTTTGAGAAGGTTAAACCCATACATTCCGGAATACCCAGTCGGAACGCCTGACGAAATTGCCGGAATGATAGCGGAATTTGAGGATATTTCCAGAGTAATTCTTGGACTTTCCAGACTTAAAATTTTCAGCTTCGGACCCAGACCCCAGGATTTTCTTGCCTGCAATGCACCAGTAAAGCCTTTATTCGACCTTGGAGTCGAAATAATGGAAAACTCCGAGCTGGATCTTTTCGAATCATACAACAAGCATTCAAAAGATGAAAGAATTCCAGGACTTATCAGAGAGATGGCCGGTGAACTCGAATCAGGCAATGGTTATCCGGGGATACTGCAAAAGCTTGCACAGTATGAGCTTACATTGAAAGACTGGATGGAAAACAACCTTGGTGCATCGGAATATGCAGTATTTGCCAATAAATGCTGGCCGGCTTTCCAGACGCAATTTGGTTTTGTCCCATGCTATGTCAACTCAAGGCTGGCCTCAATAGGTATTCCTGTGGCTTGTGAAACCGACATATACGGGGCTTTGAGCGAGTATGCCATCACTTGTGCCACCGGTATTCCGGCTACGCTTTTAGATATCAACAATACTGTTCCGAAAGATATGTACGACAAAAACAAGGGACTTTTTGAAGGATACAAACTGAATGACCTTTTTATGGGATTCCACTGCGGCAATACTCCCAAATGCTGTATGAAAACTGCCGCAATGAAATATCAGCTCATCATGCACAGGCTTTTGGAGCCGGATAAAGAGCCTGACATTACAAGGGGGACACTTGAAGGTATAATAAGACCCGGGGATATTACCCTGTTCAGGCTTCAAAGTACGGCTGACTGCTCCTTGAGAAGCTATGTGGCTGAAGGGGAGGTAATAGATGTAGACCCTTGCTCGTTTGGAGGCATTGGTGTTTTTGCAGTTAAAGAAATGGCCAGGTTCTACAGGCATGTGCTTATTGCAAAAAGATATCCGCACCACGCCGGTGTGGCTTTCAAACATGCGGGAAAAGTGCTTTATGCAGCTATGAAAATGCTTGGAATCAAGGATGTTGCTTTCAACCAGCCTGCTTCCATCCCGTATCCTGATGAAAACCCCTTCAAATAGAATACAATTTATGAAACCGGGGTATGAATTTGAAATGAGTATCGAAAAACCGAAGTACCAAATGCTAAAGGATTATATCGCAGGAACGATAGAATCCCGGCAGTTGAAGCCGGGAGAAAAGATAAGCTCGAAGAATGAATTATCAGCTAAATTCGGGATAAGCAGACATACAGTGAGGCAGGCAATAGGCGAACTGGTCAGTGAGGGCTGGCTTTACAGGACACACGGGAAGGGTACCTTTGTCAATCAAAAGCCAGAGAAGAAAGCCGATACAATAAGGACGATAGGGGTTATTACCACGTACCTGAATGATTATATCTTTCCTGCTATTATCCGGGGTATAGATGGAGTTCTTTCCATAAACAACTATAATATAGTCCTTGGTTGTACGTACAACCAACATGACAAGGAAAAGCTCTGCCTGGAAAATTTTCAAAAGCAGAATTTGTCCGGCTTGATTGTCGAACCTACAAAAAGTGCACTGCCAAATCCCAATATCGGTTTGTATAAAGAACTGCACAAAAACGGGGTACCGGTACTCTTCATACATGGATGCTACAAGGAACTGAATTATCCTTACGTCGTTGAAGATGATCTCAATGCAGGCTACATGGCAACCAGACATCTGATGGATTTTGGACACAGCAGGATAGGCGGTGTATTCAAATTCGATGATTCACAACTTGCCATAGCTTCGGAGGTAAAGCTTACAACAATCGCGCATCCAAAGGAGAAGCTGGGTAAAGAGGCGGCAACGTTTATTATAAAAATGATTGACAAGCGCAATGTCAATCACAGTGTAAAAATGCAGCCGCAACTGATTGTCAGGGAAAGTACAAGGAAAATCGGGGGACGGATAGGGGAATTATGAAAAATATCAAAGGAGTAAGAACATGCTGAAAGAATTGAAAGAATTTGTACTGGAGGCTAATCTGGAGCTGCCTGCCAAAGGTCTGGTGACTTATACATGGGGAAATGTCAGCGGGATTGACCGGGAGAATAATCTTGTTGTGATAAAGCCCAGCGGCATTCCTTACGACAAGCTCAAGCTTGAACACCTGGTTGTGCTGGACCTTGATGGAAATCAGGTGGAAGGCAAACTGAATCCATCTTCCGATACACCTACACATCTTGTGCTTTATAGGAATTTCAAGGAAGTGGGAGGAGTGGTTCATACACATTCGAGATGGGCGACCATATGGGCACAGGCCGGTAAATCCATACCTGCATTGGGAACCACACATGCTGACTATTTTTATGGTAGCATACCCTGTACAAGAAAGATGACGGCACAGGAAATTGAGGAGGAATATGAAAAGCAGACGGGAAATGTGATTGTTGAAACCTTTAAAGGTGAAAATCCTGTTTTTGTACCGGCTGTCCTCGTCAATAACCATGGACCGTTCAGCTGGGGCAAAGATCCTCAGGAGGCAGTACATAATGCAGTGGTGCTGGAGGAGGTCGCAATGATGGCTTACCATACCTGCTTATTGTCGGAGGGAATACCTCCTATGGATCAGGTGCTGCTCGATAAGCATTTCCTGAGGAAGCATGGTAAAAATGCCTACTATGGGCAAAAAGGCTTATAGGAGTACCAGCAATCAGGCGAAAAACTTCTGATTATCTATAAGGCATGTTTTAAATACCATACGGTTATTTGGAACATGCCTTATTTACCAGGAGGGTTTTTCGGGGATTTACATTATTTTACTTATAAGCATTGACATTTTGGGCAATCTATCATATATTAATGATATAAATATTTAATTAGAGCAGGCGATGCGCTTGAATCAAGCGTGTGGGGCTGGGCCGGATAACCGGCAGCGGGAAAATACCTGTGGGACTATAATTTTTTAATTGTAGTGCCACAGGTATTTTTTTCGTCTAAATATGGTAATATGAAGGGATGATATGATGCCATTCAAAAATAGAAAAGTAAAGGTAGCAGCATTATCTGTATTTTCCAACACAATACTTATCATACTGAAGGTTATCGCAGGAATCTTAAGCGGATCTGTAAGTATAATATCCGAGGCCATACACTCCGGAATGGATCTTGCAGCCGCAGTCATTGCATTTTTCTCCGTAAGGCTTTCATCAAAGCCGGCAGATGAAAAGCATCAATACGGGCACGGCAAAATTGAAAATATCTCGGGAGTGACAGAAGGCTTATTGATATTTGTTGCGGCTTTTCTCATAATAAAGGAAGCCGTGAAGAAAATCCTATATCCTTCACATATTGAAGAGGCTGCCGTAGCAATAGGGGTAATGGCAGTATCAGCCGTTGCCAATTTCATAGTATCGAGGATTCTGTACAAGGTCTCACGTGAAGAGGACTCAGTGGCACTGGAGGCTGATGCGCTTCACCTGAAAACGGATGTATACACCTCGGTAGGAGTAGGGGTAGGGCTTTTGCTGATAAAACTGACAGGCATGGTTTTACTGGACCCGATTGTTGCGATAATGGTAGCACTTCTGATAATAAAAGAATCCTGGGAGCTATGCAGTACCGCCTTCAGTCCGTTGCTTGACAGCAGGCTTCCGGAAGATGAGGTGCAGGAAATAATGGATATAATTGAAAATTATAAACCGGAAATTATAGATTTTCATATGCTGAAAACCAGGAAATCCGGGCATATAAGGTATATTGACTTTCATATGACCGTCAACGAAGAGTTGAATGTGAAAGCAGCTCATGATTTGAGTGACAGGATAGAAAGGGATCTAGAGGAGCGTATCAAGAATATAAATATCAACATCCACATTGAGCCGGGGCGGTTATAAGGAAATCCGTATTGCATTGTTTCATTAATCTCCAACGGTTATTGCACTTTCAACCGGGGTTCCCGGCTCTATATGTATACTGACGCTTGTGTTTGCAAGTGCTTCCTCGAGAGCCTTTTCAATACGCTCACATAAATCGTGTGATTCCCTGACGGTAAGTTCGGCACTCACGGTCATGTGAAATTCTATATATTTCATATGACCTGATTTTCTTGTTTTGAGCATATGGTAATCAATTATTTCATCCTTGTAACAATTCATTATTTCCTCTATTTTACCTTCCTCTTCGTCGGGCAGCTTCATGTCGAGAAGTGGGTTGAGCGCATGCCTGCAAAGCACCCACGACTCCTTTATTATCAATAATGCAACCAGTATGGCGACTATGGGGTCCAGCACATCTATTCCGGTGAGTTTTATAAGCAAAAGTCCCAGCCCGACTCCCAGAGAGGTATATACATCAGTCTTATGATGCAGTGCATCCGCCTCAAGAGCGACAGAGTCTTCAGCCCTGGCGATTTTATACTGGAATTTTGCTACAACAGCGTTCACTACAGCAGAAATGATCATAACACCTATACCTATCAGTGTATCATCTATATCTGTAGGATGCAGGATTTTATCTATAGCTTCCTTTATTATCAAATATGCCGCGATGAATATCAGAACGCCTTCTATAACTCCAGAGATGTTTTCAATTTTTCCATGGCCATAGGGATGCTTTTTATCTGCAGGCTTTGAAGACAGTTTTACTGAAATCAGGGCAATTAATGAAGCCACCATGTCCACGCTTGAATGGATAGCTTCAGAAATTATACTTACAGATCCGCTTAAAATACCTGCTATTATTTTCATAATTATCAGCGCCAGGTTGGAAGCTACTGATATTATCGCAATTCTTTCCTTTTTGCTGTTTTTTACGTTATTCATTTATCCCATCCTTTACTATATAGGTCGAACTGGTTTTCACTCAAGCTTTAAAGATATAAAAAAATACCTGTGGCGCTATAATCATAAGTTATTATAGTCCCACAGGTATTTTTATCCCGCTGCCGGAGAAACCGGCCCAGCCCCACACATTTGAAACTCAAATGCATCGCCTGCTCTATTTCGATAAGCCAATGCTTTTAACTTTTTTTGACAAATTCCATT
>CALMWN010000454.1 GCA_937873555.1 uncultured Clostridia bacterium | reverse complement strand
CAGGTATACAGATTGAGGATTATGATTGCCTGCGCGAGATAATTCAGGAAGCTCAATGGACTGTTCCGGGTGAAGATGCCGAGGTGGATGCCGTAGCAAAGTGGTGCGATATAATAACCCTAAATGGTGCAAAAGCCCTGGCAGTATACAGGAATGAGTTTTACCGAAATACACCTGCGATAACAAGTCATTCATATAAGAATGGCGTCACATATTATGTCGGAACCGAGACAGGGAAAAATTTAATGAAGCGTTTTGTATCCCATGCGGTGACAAATGCCGGGATTAAACCTATTATTGATTCTCCGGATGGAGTTGAAGTAACTCGCAGAAGAACCGGGGATATGGATTACATATTTGTATTGAATCACCTCGGTAAATCTGCTGAGATGGAAATACCAGCGGATTGGACTCCCAAACTGGGATGCGAAGTCATGAATGAAGGCAAACTGCACCTGGAACCTTATCAAACAGCTTTATTCATGAAAAAGTTATAAAAAGTTTGAACGGAAAGTATCAGGATATCAGAATTTTTATTATTTATGGTTGATTCGTCAGTAAAGATTAAACAGTATGACGGATCAACCATAATCTCTGTAAAAGACGGAAAGAGATCTGAAAATGGAATGTAATTGATTAATCATAGGGAGTAAACAGCAAAAATGACTATTCTGAAGGGGGATAGGAGTGAATCTGAATGAAAATTACAAAACTTGAGACAGTCCATGTTTTACCCAGGTGGATGTTTCTGAGATTATACACTGATGAAGGTATTGTAGGGTACGGGGAGCCCGTACTTGAAGGAAAGAGTGCAGTCGTTGCTGAAGCTGTAAATGTTCTCGGAAAAATGATCATCGGTGAAGATCCAATGAATATCGAACATTTGTGGCAGAGAACTATTACTGCTCTATTGCTCCTCACAACCCTCTCGGGCCAATTGCCCTGGCCTCCTGCCTGCAGATAGACACCTGTATTCCGAACTTTACAGCTCAGGAGCACCCGACTACTTCTGAGGGCTATGATTTAGGTAAAATATTCTTTAAGAAGCCTTTTGAAATAAATGATGGGTATATAGAAATTCCGAAAGGTCCCGGACTTGGATTTGATGTAGACGAAGAAGGCATTGAGTCTATGAGATACGACGGAAGCTGGACAGGTCCGGTAGTATACTTTGAAGATGACAATTCTCTTGGAGAATGGTAGTTGATATGATAGAGTATTGAAGTGAAACGGTCTGCGCACTTTCGGACATTAAAGGCAAGTATTTTAATGCCACTGTTTATAGTGTCCTGGCAGGGACATGCCGTGATAATTTGCAGGTATACTGCTGGATTGGAGGGTTAGCAAATGCCGGAGGTAGTTACAATCGGAGAAACAATGGTTATGTTCAGTCCGGGGCAGAACGGGCCTTTGAACTATGTACACAGCTTTTACAAGCGGATAGCCGGTGCGGAAAGCAACCTGGCCATTGGCCTTGTGAGGCTGGGACATTCCTGTGGCTGGATCAGCAAAGTTGGAAAAGATGAATTCGGAAAATTTGTGGTACGTGAAATACGGGCTGAAGGTGTTGATGTATCACGTGTAAAATCATCCGAAAATGCTTCTACGGGAATCATGTTCAAAGAGATATCCGAAGGAATGGAAACAAAGGTCAGTTATTACCGCAAAAATTCCGCAGCAAGCCAAATGATTCCGGAAGATCTTGATGCTGAGTATATTGCCGGTGCTAAAATTCTTCACATTACAGGGATAACACCTGCTCTTGGTACGAACTGTCTGGAGACGGTTCTTAAGGCCATTTCCATTGCCAGGAGCAGAGGTGTGACGATAAGCTTTGACCCCAATATAAGATTGAAACTGTGGGATAGGGAGAAGGCCAGGGAAGTAATTAAAAGCATACTTCCTCAGATTGATATTGTCCTTCCCGGTGTGGATGAAGGAGAAATCATTTTCGGCACCGGCTCGGAGGATAAAATAATCGATGCTTTTTTAATGGAGGGTGCAAAGATAGTTGCGTTAAAATCAGGGTCAAGAGGTGCTTATGTTGCCAATGCATCCGAGAGATACAGAATTGCCCCTTACAAGGTTGAAAGAGTAGTAGACCCAATAGGAGCAGGGGATGCTTTCGCGGCAGGCTTTTTGACCGGTTACCTGGAAAACAGGGCTCTTACTGAATGCGGAACGCTGGCGAATGCGATGGGTGCGTTCGCAGTAACTACTGCCGGAGATATTGAGGGACTGCCGGACCGAAGTGAACTGGAAGCATTCATAAACAATAAACATGAAGTTACCAGGTAATAAGGTTTTTTTAAGGAGGGAAAAAAGACGATGGGAAAGGTACTGGACAAAATTTATGAAACTGGTCTTGTTTCAATTATACGCGGAATCTATGAGACTAAAATTACTCAAACGGTAAAAGCACTGTTAGATGGGGGAATCAAGGTTCTTGAGATCACTTTCGACACCCCGGGAGCTGCCGGGATGATAGAAAAGATAAAGAAAGAATTTGGTAATGAAATTACGATAGGTGCAGGAACAGTGCTGGACCCTGAAACGGCAAGGACCGCCATACTGTCCGGTGCAGATTTTATCCTTTCACCGTCTCTGAATACAAAAGTGATAGAGATATGCTCCCGGTACGGTAAACTGGCTGTACCGGGAGTGTTGACTCCCACGGAAATGGTAAATGCGCTGGAAGCAGGGGCTCAAATTATTAAGCTGTTTCCTGCCAGAATCTTTGGTCCTGCCTATATTAAGGATATAAAAGGACCTTTGAAACAGGTTGATATAATGGCAGTTGGAGGCATAAGCCTTGAAAATGCGGGGGAATTCATAAAAAGCGGTGCCATGTCACTGGGAATAGGATCTGAATTGGTAAATACCAGACTGGTTGATAATGAAAACTATGATGTAATCACGAGAAATGCAAGTTTGTTTATTGAAAAGGTAAAAACTGCAAGAGTTTAGGAGAGAATAGACAGGAATTTATGAACCTGATGCGTTTATATTGATATAAGTATATGATTTCGGACAGAAGTTCGATTTTCCTTGCCTCCACCAAAATGGAAAATGCCGCCGGAATGGCGGCTTTTTTTATTTTTTTTCTTTTTTTAGGCTTGGCCACTTCTAGACATGCTATTTGCTAAATAGAATAAAGTGTAAGCATACAATGTTTGAAGGGGGAGGAAAAGATGGCAGTGAAAAGTTTACCTATCGTACCATCCGGTGATCCGGGAGCTCTGGCTGAAGCATCGAATTACTCAACATGGAGGATACTCCGTCCGGAAATTACTGAGCCGGACAAGGTAAATCCTATCGTTACCCTTTATTGCCCGGATGGTGCTCTTACGCTGGAGGAAAGTGGAGTAGCACTTAACTATAAGTTTTGCAAGGGTTGCGGGATTTGCGCTAAGGAAAGTGCAGGAATTCGGATGGCTCCGGAATACACAGGTCCTAAAGGAGTATTTTAGGCAAAGGAGGTTGAAGTTTAAATGAACAAAGTACTCATTACCGGAAGTGAAGCTGCAGCCATTGGAGCTAAACTTGCCAAAATAGAAGTACTCGGTTATTACCCAATTACACCAGCGTTTCCTGCAATGGAAAGGTTAAGCAAATACATCGAAGATGGGGAATTGAATTGTAAATTCATCAGGGTTGAATCAGACCACAGTGCACTGGCTGCCGTATTGGGAGGATCATTGGCAGGTGCTCGCAGTTATACAGTTACCAATTCACAGGGATTGCTGCTTATGACAGAGGTTGTTTATCATGTCGCAGGATTACGTCAACCGATTGTCATGGGGGTAGCCAACAGAGCTCTGTCTGCTCCGCACAGCCGTTTCCCGGAACATGGTGACGCTGTTTCCCAAGGTGCCAGCGGCTGGATTCAACTCTTTTCAGAAAACAATCAGGATGTTCTTGACAATACAATTCAGGCTTTCAGAATTGCAGAAGAACGTAGAACCCCGGTTATGGTTAACTATGAAGGTTATATTCAGTCTCATACTTTGGAAGAAGTGTTTGTACCTGAGCAAGATAAAGTAGATGCTTTCCTCCCGTTAAAGCGGATGCCTGCTCTTGATGTAAGCGATCCCCGCGGCGTTAATACAGTTGCTGGTCCTGATGTATACACTGATTACAAATACATTCAGAATGCAGCGATGGAACAGGCCCTGACCATTATTCCTACTGTAGCGGCCGAATATAATAAAGTGTTCGGAGCAAACTCTTGTGGCCTGGTAGAAGGTTATATGATGGAAGATGCTGAGCATGTTATTGCTGCAATGGGATCTATAGTCAGCACTGCCAGACTCTTAGTAGATGAACTAAGAAAACAGGGTAAGAAAATCGGTCTGATTAAAGTCAGGGCATGGAGGCCTTTCCCTGTTCAGGCAGTAAAAGAGCTTCTACACAACGTGAAATTCGTTACTGTCCTTGATAAAAATATTGTCTTCGGTGTTGGCGGCGCTCTCGCGACAGACATCAAAGCCAACCTCTATGGTCAAGGTAACATGGTAATCAACGGTGTTATCTTAGGACTTGGCGGAGGTAAGTGCGGTGTTAAGGAAATCAAAGAGGCCGTTGATCATACAGAAAGCAGTGAAACAAATAAAAACAGATCCGAATGGATCGGGCTGTAAAGGAGGGGAGAACAGTGACAATAGACTTCAAGAACCTGCCAAAAGAAGAACTATTCGGTCAAGGTAACGTGGGTTGCAAAGGCTGCGGTGCTGCTATCGCAGGCAGACAGGCCATGAAGGTTCTTGGTGAGAGAACGATCATCACCATTCCTGCTTCCTGTATGGCGACCCTTGGCGGAAACAACACCAAAACAACTTGGAAAGTGCCGTTTTATCACACGCTTTTCGAATGCGCACCGGCAATATCTTCAGGGATCAGAGCTGCTCTGGAAATTCAAGGCATTAAAGATGTCAATGTTATATCCTGGGGCGGAGATGCCGGAAGTGCAGACATTGGATTCCAGTCGCTGACAGGAGCTGCTGAGCGCCAGGAGCATATGATTCATGTGTTGTATGATAACGAGATGTACATGAACACAGGCGGTCAGACCGGAAGCCAGACTCCATTATATGCTATCACAAGCAATGGAGCGCTGGGGAAAAAAGTCCGCAAAAAAAACATGATGGCTATCATGGAAGCACATGGTATTGATTATGCAGCCAGTGCCAACATCGCCTACCCTGAAGATCTTATGAACAAATTTAAAAAAGCTGCTTCCAAGAAAGGTTTCTCTTACATTCATATTCTGGCCCCCTGTCACCGCGGCTGGGGAATAAAGCCCGAAGATACTGTTGAAGTATCCAGAAAAGCTACAGAATGTGGTATGTGGGAGTTATTCGAAGTTGATGAAGGGAAGAGAACCCGCACTTACGAGCCTTCCTTCATTCGGGTTGCGGATTATCTGAAAGCCCAGGGCCGTTTCAAGAATGTGACTGCTGAACAGACGGCAGAACTTCAGGAATCTGTCGACAAGTATTACGGGAGAGGAGAGTGAGCTTCATGGTAGAAATTAAATTCCACGGTCGTTTCGGTCAGCCTGTTGGTAAAGTAACCAGAACTATCGGCAAACAGCTTATGTCTGAAGGCAAAAATATACAGGTTTTTGACTGTTTTGCAGCCTTCCGTTCTGGAGCTCCAATGAACTCAACAATGAGGGTCTCCGACAGTGCCATTGTTGAACGCTCAGCTAACAACACTACCGCAGATGTTGCCGTTGTCTTGGACAACAGCCTTTTCGGAGTCATTGATATAACAGGTGAGCTGAAAACAAACGGTATTGTCATGGCTTTGGGAGTCGATTCGGATGTCCTCGGTGCCAAAGCCTCTAATGTTAAATTCGTAAAATTGGATCCTTTCGTTAAAGGCGGAGCTGATCCGGAAGATGGTCTGCTCAATGCCCTAAAAGAAAATGGGATCCTGTAAGGAACTTATTACTTTACATACTTCTCATCCTATCTGCAATACTGCTTATTTTTTAATGATTAAATAAGGAGGATGATTTTATGGATTTAGGTTTTTTAGCAAACACTGCTTTTGCAAAAACTTTGGCCGGCAATATGGACGTGATCTCTCTGCTCGTGCTGGCCGCAGCAATCGTTATTACTATTTGGAAAGATACCAATCTTGGAACGCTGGCTCTTGGTATGGCACTGGTAGTCGGTTATTTCATCGGAGGAGTTAACGTTAAAACTTTGATAGCAGGTTACCCGACCAGCCTTTTCCTGATGCTCGCCGGTGTTACTTATCTGTTCGGTATCGCCCAAAGTAACGGAACCCTGGATAAGATCACCAAGTACATGGTTAAATCGGTTAAGGGCAATGTAGCGGTTCTTCCGATTGTCCTATTCTTCCTGGCATTCATTCTTTCTTCCATCGGCCCGGGCCAGATTTCCATTTCCGCCCTGGTAGCGGCGCCTGCCATGGTCCTGGCGGCTGAAGTAGGAATTCCTCCCCTTCTCATGGCTCTTATAGTTGGTAACGGTGCCCAGGCAGGTGCTATGTCTCCGCTGTCTCCGAACGGAATCGTAGGTAACAGCGTTTTGGCCAAGATGGGAATCACCGGCTGGGAAATGACTCTTTGGATGAACATGCTGATTGCTCACATTGTAGTAGCTGCAATCGCTTATGTTATATATGGCGGACTTAAGCTGTGGAAGACTAAAGATACTGAAAACACTGCAGCCAAAGCTTTAGCTGCAATGAAGGTTGAGCCTTTCAATTATCAACAGATATCCACTCTTGTTGCAATCGGTATTCTGATTATTTCGGTTATTGTATTTAAACTTGATATCGGCTTCATGTCATTCCTGCTTGGTTCTATCCTCATCCTGATGAAAGCAGGTGATGAGAAGGCTGCGTTCAAAACAATGCCTTGGGGAGCTATCATGCTCGTTACCGGTGTATCCGTCATGGTCGAACTTATGAAAAACATCGGTGGGATGAAACTCTTTGCCCAGATTATGTCTAACTTCTCTACTCCGTTAACGGTTACTCTGGTCGTAGGCTTCTTCGCAGCTCTCGTTTCTGCTTATGCCAGCACTTCCGGTGTAATCCTGCCGGCATTCCTGCCCATGGCACCACTGCTCCTGCAGCAGATCGGAGCCTCTCCTAACGAATTGGCTGCATTGGTTTCCACCATCGTAGTTGCCGGTCACTTAACCGATATGAGCCCCCTCTCTACTACCGGTGCAGTCTTCATTTCAGGTGCACCTGACCATATCGACAGAAAACCGTTATATAAAGGTATGATGATCTGGGGCTTGTCCATGTCGGTGGTCGGTGCAGTTCTTTGTTGGGTACTGTTCACCATATTAAGGCTTCCCTGAGAAATACTTTACTATTGTTTCCAACCCTGGTCCCCCGATTTATATCGCAAAATCGGGGGACTCCCCTATAAATCTGTTATGTTGCACTTTGTATACGGGTCTCGTGGTTTCCAGGGTTTATTTCGAATGTTTATGATTTAAAGGAACTTGTCACTTTAATAAGCTCAAAGACAACGGTTTCATTCCGTTTTATGCCTTTTAGCGAAGCGAAAGGAATGGTTATAATAATGAAATATTTCATGCATTCTCTCGCCAAAGCCGCTTCTTTATCCGAAGTGGTTGCGAGACAGGAAATAAGCGTTAAAGCTGACTTGATTTTGGGACACGATGGAACATGGCCAAAAATGCTTTCTGTTTGGAAACAGGGAGAATGCAGGATGGCCGAAGGTAATAAGGTTCTGATTACAGTTGACCATGCTTTCCCTGCACCAACCGTACAGAGTCGTGCTCTTCAGCAAGAAATCGCAGAAGTATGTAAAGAAAAAAAATGTCAGCTCTATAATCACGGGGAGGGTGTCCTGCATCAGGTTGTTGCTGAGAACGTTGACATCCAACCGGGGATGATCATTGTGGGAGCTGATGGTCACGTAGCGACTTCCGGTGCTTTCGGAGCACTTGCTTTTTCGGTATCTCCCGAAGGACTTGTTCCGGTTTTGGAGACAGGCAATTATCAATTAAAAGTTCCAGATGTTGTTACCATATATCTGGATGGGGAGTTAAAACCGGAGACGATGGCCAGGGACGTTGCCATTTATATTTTAGGTACGTATGGACAGGAGATAAAAGGGAAAGCGATCGCCTTGAGAGGCTCTTTCCTGGAAAAAGCCAGTATCGACAGTAGGATGACGATATGCAACCTGCTTCCCGAAGCTGGTGTGGTTACAGCCTTTATCGTTTCCAAGGATTCAGAGGAAGAAGGAACAGTGATTAATATCAGTGTTGACTCCATAGAACCAATGGTGGCTGTTCCCCCAGAGCCTACTTCCGTCAGTCCGCTCAAAGACCTGGCGGGGAAAAGAATTTCCGTTGCCATTGTAGGAGGTTGCTCTGCCGGCAGGCTGGAAGATATGATGGTAGTCGCAGATGTTTTGAAGGGACAGACTGTTCACCCTGAAGTTACACTGATTGTTACGCCCGCTTCCGGTAAGATTGCAAATAAAATGGATCAGATGGGATTAACTTCAATCTTAAGGAGTAGCGGAGCGGTTATCATGCCACCTGGTTGCGGACCCTGCCCAGGAATGCATTTTGGAGTATTGTCTTCCACTGATGTGGCTATCACAACCACTATTCGCAATTCGCCTGGAAGAATAGGTGCCAAGGAAGCCGAAATATACCTTGCTTCCCCGTTAAGCGTAGCTCGGGCTGCTATAAAAGGAGTAATTGGTTAACAGTAGTTATGCACTTTCATTAAATTCAATAGTGATGGAATTTTGCAAGAAATTTTGTTTCTGAATCATATAAATTACCAAGGATAATCGCTATTAAATGACATAAAATATTGACAAAATCAATGTCTTCAATATTCGAGGAGGGATTTTATGCGGGAAGGCTTAATTCCTGTTATTCTTGGTACAGCAGTGACTGCAACAGGGGTTGCATTGCGAGCGAAAGATATGAAAAAAAGAGGAATGACCAAAAGAGATACCAGTGTAGCTTTAGGAGCTGGTTTGGTTGGATTGGGGCTGGCACATATTATACTTGGAGGCATAGACCTATTCCAAAATGATGCTGATTAGAAAGATTTTTGATTGAATGGGGGCAATCTTTGCCCCTTCTGTTAATAGAAATTTGGCAAATATAATGTTATTATATATAAAGAATGAATGATAAGGTTATTTATAAATATTTATTAGACTGATTGAGGTTTCTTATGAGAACAGTATTGTGCTATGGCGATTCAAATACCTGGGGTTGGAATCCTGATGACAAGAGCAGATACAAAATGGAAGAAAGATGGCCTGGAGTGCTGCGTATGGAGCTTGGGAGCAGTTAC
The DNA here is from genome assembly GCA_937873555.1 of uncultured Clostridia bacterium. GTDB lineage: Bacteria > Bacillota > Clostridia > Acetivibrionales > CALMWN01 > CALMWN01. Next base: position 657 of record CALMWN010000454.1, on the reverse strand, counting down.
TACATAATAGAAGAAGCTCTTAATGGAAGGACCACTGTGTGGGAAGATCCGATTATGGGATATAAAAGTGGCAAGGAATATCTGACTCCCTGCCTGGAATCGCATAAACCCATAGATCTCGTTATAATGATGCTTGGTACCAATGATTTAAAAAAGAGATTCAACCTCTCACCTTTGGATATTGCAAAAGGAGTAGAGACATTGGTAAAGATGATTAAAAAGAGTGATTGCGGACTTAATGGGGGAGAGCCTAAAATACTTCTCATATGCCCACCTCAGGTAGGAAAGCTTAATTATGATTTTTCTCAAATTTTCGAGGGCTCAGAAGAGAAATCCAAAAAGCTGGGGCCTCACTATAAGGTAATAGCAGAGTTTTATGGATGCTATTTCCTGGATGCATCAAAAATTATTATATCAAGTGATATAGATGGAATTCATATTGAAAAAGGTGAACATAAAAAATTAGGAAAGGCCGTTGCCGATATTGTAAAAGAAATATTTAAAGATTAAACAATATTCATGATATTTTCCAAATTGTAGATATTCTGTAATTTTGTATTTACTTTTATCATGCTTTTTACATGGAAATTTGTTATGAAAATAGGGGACGTTTCTTAGGAAATAATTGACAGTCGACAATAAGTGGCATATAGTGGA
>CALMWN010000453.1 GCA_937873555.1 uncultured Clostridia bacterium | reverse complement strand
TTATTATTGAAGAAACAAGCGAGACAGAAGCATTCTCACTTTTTCTTCAATAGAAATTTATACTGCAAAATTTCCATAAATTAATGATGTAACAAAGTAGTACTAGGTGGAGTAAATCTGTTGCTTATTAAACAGAGCTTCCCTTTATTTGCAAATGAAGGGATGAAAAATTTTAACGAAAGAGTGAGGAAAATCATGTTATTGGATATTACGGGCTTATTATTAAGCCTTGCGATAATTCTTGCAAGCTGTGAGCTGTTTACAAATGGTATAGAATGGTTTGGAAAGAAACTGAGATTTGGAGACGGGGTAGTAGGAAGTATTTTCTCTGCGGTTGGCACATGCCTGCCTGAAACCATGATACCCGTTATTGCGATATTGTTTTCACAAAACAGGAAGGAGTCCATTGACATAGGAATAGGTGCAATAGTAGGAGCGCCATTCATGCTAAGTACTCTGGCGTTTTTTGTTACCGGTGCCGGTGTCCTTGTTTTTTGGAAAAAAAGAAATACCGGAATGCATATGATCACAAATAATAAAATAATAAGAAGAGACATAGGTTACTTTATCCTTGTATATACACTTGGCATATCTACGGCGTTTATTGATTCTGCAGTGATCAAATACATGGTTGCAGTATTGTTGCTCATCAGCTATATATATTATATTGTCATCACGGTAAAACAGGATAAAACAAGCCATGGGGAATTGGATGCTCTTTATTTTGTGAAATACCTCAATACAAAGCCCGGAATGGCGGTTATAACGGCGCAGATAGTCCTGGCGCTTTCAGGAATTGTTTTTGGCGCTCATGTGTTTGTACAGAACATTGAGGAGGTTTCAACGCATATAGGGATTTCTACCCTGGTATTATCACTTATAATCACACCTATAGCAACAGAGCTTCCTGAAAAGTTCAACAGCATAATATGGATAAGTAAAAGGAAAGATACCCTTGCACTTGGCAACATAACAGGCGCTATGGTATTTCAGAGCTGTATACCTGTTGCCATAGGAATTTTTGCCACTCCCTGGGAGCTGGACTGGAGGGCGGTCTTCAGTGCTGTGCTGGCGATTCTGTCAGCTGCACTCACCTATTTCTGGATTAATATGAAAGAAAAGCTCAGTCCGGTTCCGCTTTTAGCAGGAGGAGTTTTCTATGTGCTGTTCATAGGCAGCATCCTTATGACGGAGCTTGGGTAATATTACGGGATAACCCTCCCTTTCAGAATATGTTCTTAAGGTTGAAGGCTTCCTTGTCAGGTATATGTTTGACATATTGCCTTAGAGTTGCAGCTTCCGCAAGCGTTAGGGGAGTGTTCCCGGTCTCGAGAAGTTTTTCCATTCTGGAGAGGGATGTATCTATATTATCGATTTCCATATGATCCAGGAGGATTGTCCATGGTTTTTGAATTGTGGACCAGTTCTCCTGGATACTTGCAAGCTCTTTTTTTGCTTCTTCCCACCTGCCGGCCTTTGTATTGTCTTCAACCTTATCAATGCTTTGCTGAAGGAGCTGTGAGGATTTGTTAAGATACCTGTGGCCGTATACTGCTGTACCTACAACTAAAACCAGTAATATCATCATGACAAGCATGATCCTGTTCGGCTTCATATTTATCATTTCTCCCTTTCTTCATGCTTTTTATGAAAATACAGGCTGCCGTTTGTATCAAGGCTTGCAAACAGAACATCCCGTGTACGGGTAACTCCTGATTTTGCCAGTTCCCGGCTAAGCCAGATTTCGTCCAGGCCAGCCTTTTTCAAATTCTTATATTCTATTTGTCCATCTATTATAAGATCCAGGGGAAGTCCCTCATATTTTGTCGGCAGCTGCAAATCTTCGGCATTAACCGCTCTTTTTTGTGACTTCGGAATAACGCTCAACTGCCCGTTGGTTTCCAGTATCGCAAACTCCACATCTGCAATGTTCGGAACATTTTTTATCCTGAGCTGTTCCAGCAGGTCGTTCAGTGTGTACATCTCATTTCGCATGTTTGTTTCTATAATTTTTCCGTTTTCTACCAGCACGCTGGGTTTTCCGCATATAATACCCCTTGCCTTCAAATTTTTCAGGGAAATAAATGATAAGGTTACCTGAGCGATCAAAAGAGTAATTATCGGAATAATTCCGTTTGTGAGCGGTATACCCGTATTTTGCATGGGCACTGCTGCAAGCTCCGATATCATTATCGCCACAGCGAGCTCAAAAGGCTGAAGCTGACCGATCTGGCGCTTTCCCATTATTCTCATTACAATTATTACTATAGAGTAAAGTATTAAAGTTCTTGCAAACGATACAAGCATAGCTGATTCCTTTCGCTTTAGATGCCATTTCACATAATTTATTTTTAGAAATAAATTATGCTTTCGGCGAGTTTTATCGGTTGTGCTTTTTAACATTTCATAAACGAGAAATTTGTTATGTTAAAAAGCACTAGTTTTTGCATATTCATATTTTTTCGTATTGTTCCTTTCTTATACATACATGAAGGTACATTATGAATATTATGATGAAAAATGCAGACTATAATTATGAAATTTCACTTTTAAGGAGGATAATTATGGCGTTAACATCAAAAGAATTATTACTTATCCAGGACAATATCAAAATGTGCCAAAACAGTATCAAATTCATGCAGGGATGTGTGGAAATGGCAACTGACCAACAGGTCAAGAGTTTGTGCCAGCAGATGGTAAAGGACCACCAGACTGATTTACAGACACTTGCCAAACATATAAATACTGCTACTATGCAATAAGGAGGAGACATATGGCTAATTTTACAGATAAGGAAATAACAAATGTTTTATTGGATGAGCACAAACTTACAGCATCTTCATTGACAAATTTGGTGCTGGAAAGCTCAAACCAGTATCTTAGAAATGACGTAACAAATATATTGACACGTACATTCCAACATCAAAAACAGATTTTTGACCTCATGGCCCAAAAGGGCTGGTATCAGGTACAGAATGCAAGCCAGCAGGACATTAGCAAAGCTCAGCAGCAACTGGGAGGTATTCAATCAGGATTGAGCATGTAGGTTGAATCCCATGCATCTGTGTAAAAAGAGGTAGAGTGTGAATATGCAGCGGAAAATTCTACCTCTTTTTACACAAACCAACAATACTGGAGGGTATAAATATGAAATGCAAGGATTGTGGCAGATTCAAACCCGGAAAGATAGAGGCAGCAGGAGAATTAATGCCAAAGAATAAAGCTGTGAACGGAAAATGCGGTATTGACAATAACACCTGTAATTCCATGGATGACTGCAATTGTGGAGGGTTTACCAAAAAATAGAGGAACCGACGGAATCCAATGTTTGAATGCTATTGATTTGAAATAAAAATAGCAGGAGAAGAAAAACTCCTGCTATTTTATATTCACTGTACCCGGTAGTATTACTGCTTGTAATTCTTACCAGTATAATTTTCGAAGACCTTCTTTACAATATTTCCTCCGATCCTTCCAGCATCTCTGGCTGCCAGGTCGCCGTTATATCCCTGCTTTAAATTAACGCCAACTTCTCTTGCTATTTCATACTTCATCTGTTCGAATTGAGTTTTACTGTTATTTGCCATAATATCACCTCCTTAATAGTTATTGTTTCTAAAAACAATTCAAATATGAATAGAAAGTTTTGGTTGTATCAGTTTTATAGTTCATTGTCTTTATTTTTTTGTCGAAAATATGTGGACGAATTTTCCTCATTATGATATACTGTGCTGGAGTTGAATTAAATCACTATAAATTGATAAATAGCTTTTAAATTAGCCCTGTGAGGCTGGTAAAGCTTGTTCATCATGTTTTTTGAGTGTTCAAAAGCTTCCTGCCGCTCGGCCGGAGGCTTTTTTTAATGCAGCATGTGGAACCGGAAATCTGTATAGCCGCTGCTTCACAAGTTTTCCTCATATAACTTCGATT
>CALMWN010000452.1 GCA_937873555.1 uncultured Clostridia bacterium | reverse complement strand
GATTTATACTGAAGCCGTGAGGAAGCAGAGCGGTATGCTGAAGGATAAGCTTAAAAAAGTAAGAAGCTTTCTTGAAAAGGATTAAAAACTCGCCAAAATACAATTTATTTCCTGGAATTAATTGTATGGGACGGCTCTTGGAGATGCAGAAAAATATGTCGAACGTGAATCAGCAGTTTATATTCTCAATGCTTATAATTTTAACCGGATACATTTGTAAAAGATTCGGAATAATAAATGAACAGGATGGAGAAGGAATATCGAAAATAGTTTTCAATCTGACCCTGCCTGCTTTAGTCATAAACACCTTAAATACAATGAAAGTTGATTTCTCATTGATTCTTCTTCCTGTAATCCATATCCTGTTCGGCACAATTATGGCAGGACTGGCGCTGTATGTTTTCAGGAAGGAGCCCAGAAATACAAGAGGAATGCTATCAATGCTTATCCCGGGATTTAATGTAGGATTGTTTGCCTATCCGCTCGTAGAATCTCTTTGGGGTGAGAAAGGGGTGCAGTATTTTGCAGTATTTGACCTGGGGGGCGCTATCACTATATTCGGGGTCTGTTATATGCTGGCAGGCTATTTTTCACTGGGGGAAAATGAGATTGGTTATAGGACTGTAATGCGGAAGATGTCAAGATCCGTGCCTTTGATAACTTATCTGCTGGCATTGTCTGTGAATCTGTCGGGTTTACATTTTCCCGGCATGCTCATTGACGTTTCAAAAATCCTTTCAAAAGCCAATATGCCGCTATCTTTGCTCCTGCTGGGCATATACCTGAACTTTTCTTTCGAACGATTCCATCTTAACAATATGTTAAGGGTTTTGCTTATAAGGTATGCTGCCGACATATCTGCCGGCGTATTGTTATATTATTTGCTTCCATTCGGCTCTCTTTTCAAATACACTTTACTGATCTGGCTTACGCTTCCAATCGGAGCTTCGGTCATACCCTACTCAGTTGAGTTCGGTTATGACACCAGATTTGTAGGAACGGTAACGAATATCACGATTATGGCGAGTTTTTTTCTGATGTGGCTTGCTACCAATTTTTTAGCTTTATAACGCTGGGTACTTTTTTAGCAAATTGGATTTTCACTTTGAATATTAAACTGACCTTGTTCTGATTTGATGGGCAGAAAGAATAACGAACTCAAAGCATTGTCTTCCGGTGACCGAGAATTTACTGAACCAAAGATTTACTGCTGTGGAGCAAGGTCATTCATGATATAATATATTTAACTGGACATGGATAGTTTTACTTTTAATAGTTTGGGTTTTCCATATTTCATTCAAAAGTTCTTATAGTTGCTTCGGTATTTAATATTTGACTCTGCCTTGACTTGTGCTTTTATAGTGAAATAGATATGATAATACAAATTGAATTTGCTTTACATGCTAAAATTATAAAGGGGTTAAAATTTTTGATTAGCAATCTGAAAAACTGGCTGAGAGATATTCTTTCAAATAAATATTCCATTGGGACTAAACTCATCGTGTCGTTTCTGTGTATTTCGCTGATACCAATTATGGTAATGCAAATTGTGAATTTCTACTATGTAAGAGCTGTTACTGAGAAAAAAATCGAGGAACTCACTGATGCTAACCTTAAACAGACTATAGGCACTCTTCAGGCAGAGCTAAAGGCGTATGAAGATTTAGCCTTTCAGATCATTACTGATGATGCGATTATTGATTTGGTTAAAAAGTTAAACAACCAGGATATTTCTGCCAGGGTGGCACCTCTAAGTAATCTTATAAGTAAGATCAATACGCTTTCCTATTCTAAAAAAGGAATAACAAGCATTACAATAATGGCCGAGAATGGAGAAATTGCATACTACGATAAAAAGCTGGATGACTACAGCCGCAGTATTTGGTCTGAACACAGCGATTTAAACGTTAAAAGTATTTATGAACAAATAATCCGGGCGCCCTGGAAAACGGTTTGGGGAGGTACGAAATATGTCGGAAACCGTGGCGGAGAAAATGGTTTCATGTTTACATTGGGAAGGAAAATTATTGACCTTCCGGTTAACAAACCGGTTGGAGCAGTAATAATAGGTATTGACGAGTCGGTGTTATCCAATATATGCAATAATGCTGTTAATAATGAAGGTACTTACAAGAATTTTTCTTTCATGATTGATAATGAAGGTACTATAATATCTTTCTCGGATAAAAGCCATATTGGCAGCGGCATAGAAAGAATCATAAACAGGGAGGATATTAATAAGGTACTGGGTTTGACCAGCGGAAGTACAAGCTTTACCTCCAGCCTGGGAAGAAATAAGATGCTTATCAACAGTATGGATATCCCTAATACCGGATGGAAGCTTGTAAACGTTATTAGTCGAGATTATCTGTTCAAGGAAATCTCTGTTTTTCAGAATGTCATTATTGTCATAGGGATTATTTTAAGTATTTTCGCAATTCTATCAGTCACCATAGTATCAAAAGGTATTTCAAGATCGGTTAGAAGAGTTGTGAAGGCTATGAAAGAGGCTGAATCAGGAGAACTATCGGTAAAGGTCAATCTGAATACAAGAGACGAAATTACCATAATCGGGAGCAGCTTTAACAGGATGATAGCAAAAATACGTGACCTAATGGATGAACTCCGCAGACAGATGGAATTGGTGCAGGAGGCTACCACGAAAGAAAAGGAAGCGGAAATTCAAGCGTTGGAAGCGCAAATCAACCCGCATTTCCTGTATAATACCCTGGACACTATTAACTGGATGGCAATAGAGAAGGAAGAATACGATATAAGTAATATGCTAAAGCAGCTGGCGACGATATTGAGGTACAGTATTGATAGGAGTAATTCGGTTGTAACGGTAAGAGAAGAAGTTGAATGGCTTAAAAAGTATCTTTTTATACAGCAGAGCAGGTTTTCAAATTCCTTTGATTATTCCATTGAAATTGAGGAGACAATGATGG
>CALMWN010000451.1 GCA_937873555.1 uncultured Clostridia bacterium | reverse complement strand
CTGTAGTATTGAATACAAGCTCACCTTTCGGTATCATGCTCACGGCTTTGGCTCATGATAACCTTTCAATAGTAAGTCCCAAAGCTGATCAGGCTGGAGATATCAACAGAAATGCGACCGGTGCGGGAACAGGACCTTTCAAGTTTGACAAATGGCAGCCGGGAGACAGGATAACCCTGGTAAGAAACGATGATTACTGGCAGGGAGCACCCAAACTTGAAAGTGTAACCTACAAGGTGGTTCCGGAATTGGCAACTGCAGTAACAATGCTTGAAACAGGTGAAGCTGATTTCATGGTTTCCATTCCGGCGGAACAGCTGGACAGGCTTAAGAATAACAAGAATATAACCGTGTCAATGTTGCAGGGTAATCCTGTCAGATATTTGAGCTTCAATTTTGAGAAAAAACCATTTGACAACCCGAAAGTCAGACAGGCTATAGCAACAGCAATTGACAGAGACTCATACATAAAAACGCTGAATGGATTGGGTTATAAGTCAAACGGAATGATTGGGCCTAAACTTATAGGATATAATGCAGAGGTTGAAAAGCATGGCCACAACTATGATGTAGCAAAGGCCAAACAGCTGCTTGCAGAAGCGGGCTTCCCGGATGGTTTCAAAACCACCCTGACTGTGGGAAATACCGATGTATACATGAAGCAGGGACCATTTATACAGGGTGAGCTGAAAAAGATCGGAATTGACGCACAGCTCAATATAATGGATTGGGCTTCCTACCTTTCCTACTGTAAAACCGGTAAACAGGAAATGTTCCTGGGCGGATGGTCAAATGTCACAGGAGACGGTGAAGAATTCCTGTATCCGAACGTTTATTCCAAGAGCATCAATGCATCCAACTATTCAAGGTATAACGTTCCTGAAGCAGACGAACTGATTTTGAAAACCAGGGTGACCATTGATCAGCCAAAGAGGTTGGAGTTCCTGAAGGAAGCAAACAACAAGTTTACGGATGAAGCGATCTATGTTCCGATATTCCATGACAATGTAAGCATAGCGGCAAGAAGCAATGTAAAGGGAATTACCTTTGAACCCAATAACGAATTCAGACTTAATAATGCATATAAAGAATAGGTGATACTTGCATGGAGAAAGACTTGATATTAGAGGTGAAGGACTTAAAGACCTATTTTTATACGACGGATGGCATACTGCCTGCAGTGGATGGAGTCAGCTTCAGCATCGGCAGGGGAGAAACGCTGGGCATTGTAGGAGAGTCGGGCAGCGGCAAGAGTGTTACTGCCCGCTCCATAATGCGGCTTATACCGAGCCCACCCGGTAAGATTACAGGTGGTAATATACTTTTTAACGGTGAAGATGTTCTTTCAAAAAAAGAGAGCGACATGCGAATGATCAGAGGCAATAAAATTGCCATGATTTTTCAGGATCCCATGACTTCGTTGAATCCGCTTTTTACCATCGGTGACCAGATAATTGAGGCAATATTGATTCACCAGGGAGTGAGCAAGAATGAAGCAAGAGCAAGAGCAATTGAAATGCTCAAGCTTGTAGGGATACCTTCGCCGGAAAAGAGAGTGGATGATTTCCCGCATCAGATGAGTGGAGGAATGAGGCAAAGGGCAATGATTGCCATGGCGCTTTCCTGCCGTCCGGATCTTCTGATAGCTGATGAGCCAACGACAGCACTGGATGTGACAATCCAGGCTCAGATACTGGATTTGATCAAGGATATGAAGAACAAATTCAATATGTCCGTCATGATAATAACCCATGACCTTGGCGTTATATCAGAGATTGCAGACAGGGTCATAGTGATGTATGCAGGAAAAATGATGGAATACGGTAGTGTTTATGATATTTTTTCATCACCCATGCACCCTTACACAAAAGGGTTAATGGAGTCTATTCCGCGTATAGACAGGAAAGACAAGAGGCTGAAGGCTATAGAAGGCACACTGCCAAACCTGATTCATGACAACAAGGGCTGCAGGTTTGCATCAAGGTGTGATTGCGCTACAGAACTGTGCTGTAAAGATGAACCACAGTTGATCAAGACAGGTGACAGGCATGTAAGGTGCGTGTTATATTCAGGTTAGGGGATTGAGAATGGATAACTTGTTGGAAGTAGTAAATTTGAAAAAATATTTTCCTATAAAAGCCGGCATTCTTTCAAAGGTTGTAAATCATATTAAAGCAGTGGACGGGGTTTCATTTGCAGTTAAGAAAGGTGAAACCCTGGGACTGGTTGGGGAATCCGGCTGCGGCAAGTCCACTATCGGCAGGACGATATTAAGGTTGTATGAACCGACTGAAGGCAGAATATTTTTTGAGGGAGAGGACTTTACCGCATTAAATAAAAGCGATTTGAGAAAAAAGCGCAAAGACATGCAGATTATATTCCAGGACCCATATTCCTCCTTGAATCCCAGACTTACTGCGGGAGATATCATTGGGCGCGCTATAGATGTAAATGGACTGGCAAAGGGTAAGGAGAGGGAAGAACGTATAATGGGCCTTCTCCAGGATGTAGGCCTTAGTGCGCAGCATTACAACAGATACCCCAACGAATTCAGCGGAGGCCAGAGACAGAGGATCGGTATTGCCCGCGCTTTGGCATGCAACCCGAAACTGATAATCTGTGATGAACCGATTTCCGCCCTAGATGTATCCATACAGGCCCAGGTAATAAACCTGCTTCAGGACATCCAGGCCAAGTATGATCTGACTTATGTTTTCGTTGCACACAATCTGGCTGTGGTAAAGCATATAAGCAACAAGATAGCCGTTATGTACCTCGGTAAAATAGTTGAAATGGCCGATAACGATGCAATATTCGAAAATCCGCTTCACCCATATACAGTGGCACTTCTGTCGGCTATACTTGTACCGGATCCAACCTTTAAAAAGCAGCATATAAAGTTGGAAGGGGATGTACCGAGTCCGATAAACCTGCCGAAAGGCTGCAGATTCTGCAAAAGGTGCCCGCAAAAAATGGATGTCTGTGAAGAGATTGAACCTGATTTCATTGACACCGGGGATGGGCACATGGTAGCCTGCCATTTGAGGAAAGCACGGAATTGAACAAACATTCATTCTGATTATATGATATGATATTTTTTATTATGTTGAAATGAAAGGGGTTAAAATATGGGTATCTATCTCGATATATTCATGGCTTTTTTTCGTCCGGGAGTGCTTACATTTGGCGGCGGACCTTCAGCCATACCTTTAATG
>CALMWN010000450.1 GCA_937873555.1 uncultured Clostridia bacterium | reverse complement strand
TATCCTCCAACTGCTTCAACACCTTGTCAGTATCAACGCCAAAAGCGGCATACTGCTCTCTGGCAAGCTTATAGCTCTCATTTACCGATGTTTCATTGGCAAAACTCTTCATATTCCTGCTACCTCCATTTTATATACTTTGATATAAATCCGCCGACACAGGGTTTTATTCCACTGGGTAGGCCATTGTCGTCATAAGGGCCATTCCGGCCGATGTATCCATCCTGCTGTATTGAACAATTATCCCGGTGTCACTTTCAACCATCATGGCATATGGAACCCCAACCGGCACTCCGTTACCGTTTTTGTCCTTCAGTTTGTCCATCCTGATGTGGTTTGTCCTTCCCGCCTTGCACTGAGCTTTAAAAGAATCCATCTTCTCCCTGTCTTCAAAGTATAAGGTTATATCAATAATGGCGTCTTTTTTGCCCGGATTCAATACGCATATGGCCTCGTGGCTTACGAATTCTCCCGTACTCTTTTCCGGGTAATAACCGTCAGGTATGTACCATTTACAAGCACCGCCATTCTTACTCATTAGAACCCCTCCATTCCTTGTTTGCCGCCAGGATCTTCAGGAATTTGCCATAGGCATCCTGCCAGGCTCCGGCTTCCACCGGTCTGTATTCCATTGTCGGGAATGACCTGCTGACCAGTTCACGGGCTTCCTTCAAATCCGCAACCTTGCCCAATGCAATCAGCTGGCATACGAGATTTCCTATTGAAGTAGCCTCCGTGGGCCCTGCAATAACTGTTTTACCTGTAGCTTCCGCTGTAAACCTGCAAAGCATTGTGTTCCTGCATCCGCCACCGACTACATGTATTACGGGAAGTGATTCTCCGACTACCTTCTCCAATCCTTCCACCGTCATGCGGTATTTGAGAGCAAGGCTTTCCATGATGCAGCGGACTATAGCTCCTTTTTCCGAAGGTATCTCCTGCCCTGTCCTTTTACAGAAGGCGGCTATCTTTTCAGGCATGTTCCCAGGGCTGTAGAACAGATCATCATCAGGATCTATAAAGGCTTTGAAGCCTTCCGACCTGTCAGCCGTCTCCTCAAGCTCATCATAGCTCAATGTCTCTCCGATTTTATCCCATGCCCTCTTGCATTCCTGGTATATCCAGAGCCCCATTATGTTTTTCAATACCCTGAAGGTGTTGTTTATGCCGCCTTCATTGGTATAGTCAAGGTTATAAGTTATATCATTGATTAAAGGTACAGGGGATTCAACTCCCATAAGAGACCATGTTCCGCTGCTTAAGTAAGCGTATTTCCCCCCGACTGCCGGGACAGAGGCTACAGCACTACCTGTGTCGTGTTCTGCAACTGCTATTACGGGTACGCTGCCAATATTAAGCTCCTCTGTTATCCATTTGCCGACATTTCCGACTGTTGTGCCGGCATGAATGATATCCTTTAAAATATCCTGCCGTATCCCAAGCTTTTCAAGCAGTTCTCTTGCCCAGTCCCCCGTTACCGGATTATACATCTGGGATGTACTGGCAATTGTAAATTCGCTGGCTTTCTCTCCTGTCAGGAAATAATTCAGCAAATCGGGTGTGAATAAAAGTGTGTCGGCTTTTTCCAGCAAAACCGAGTTGCCAAGTTTCATGGATAAAAGCTGATACAGCGTATTGAACTTCATGAACTGAATTCCGGTCTGCTGATAGATTTCTCTCCTTGGCACCATGCTGCATGCCGCTTCAATCATCCCTTCAGTCCTGCTGTCCCTGTAATGGACCGGATTGCCCAGCAACTCGCCGGAAGGTCCCAGAAGCCCGAAATCCACTCCCCAGGTATCTACTCCCATACCGCTGATATCTGCATCTCCATTTTTAACACATTTCAGTATACCCTGTTTCATTTCATGGAAAAGCCTGAGTATGTCCCATTGAAAACTCCCGTTAAGCATTACCGGTTCATTGGGAAACCTGTGCACCTCTTTCATTTGAAGCCTGTCACCGTCAAAACTTCCTAAAACAGCTCTCCCGCTGCTTGCCCCATAATCGAAGGCCAATAGTTTCAACATCCAAGCACCTCCTCAAAACACGTCGGAATTCTTATTTAACATTGAGAAATATTCGGACATATCCCGGAACTATATGATTTATGATTAATCTTAGCTTATACATAAATCGTAAACTATATGGTTTTGATGTTCTGCAAAAAAGAGCAGCATACAAATTGATTTTAATATAAAATCTTTCTCATTTCTTTGGGATATGTTATTCTGTTTTTAGTATATTTTATCATTTTTTATATATGCTGTGAACAGATATAATGGTTGATGCCGCATAAACAGTTACAGGGAGTACTTATGGCTGCAAAAAGCTATCCGGTCCTAAAGGGAAATACATTGTTCAGAAGGGATGAATTGGTTTATATCAATAAATCCAGTGAGCTTAAGGAATATTGCAATGTCATGCACAGACATGATTTCATTGAAATTGCCTATGTCATTTCAGGAGAAGGCTTTCATGTTGTCGGAGACAATGAATACAACACATCAAAGGGTGATCTGTTTGTTATAAACTATGATGTGCCCCATGGTTTTTTCCCAAGGCAGGATAGTACTGAAGGGCCGGTAGTATTTAACTGCGTTTTCATGCCTCAATTCCTGGATGCTTCCCTGTTCTCCAGCATCCACTTTCAGGATATCACCTCATCCTTTCTTTTCAAGTCGTTGTTTCCTGAAGATTACACTCCCAGTCCTGACCTGAAGCTTCATGGGACCGAATTCACAGAAGTGGGTGAGCTGTTCAGCCGTATGTACCTTGAATTCAAACAGGTTAAAAAGGGGTACTGCGATATCATAAGGGCATATCTTATCGAATTGATAATAAAAATATTCAGACATATGGAGGTTTCCAACAGAAGTACGGTCCCCGCTCAAAGTAAACAGCTTGTTGACAGGGCTATAGAATATCTCAAATACAACTACAATTCCGATATAAAGCTTGAAGACCTTGCCATGCGTTCATTTATCAGTAAAAACTATTTCAGCAGGCTGTTCAAGGATGTGACCGGTTTGAATTTCAGCGACTATATCCAGAAAATCCGTGTTGATGAAGCTTGCAGCATGTTGAAGAATACAGATATGAAAATAGTGGACATAGCATTGCATGCCGGTTTCAAGGATATGAAATTCTTTTACGAAGTGTTCAGAAAAATCACGGGAAAAACTCCCGGAGACTACAGAAAAGATTAATAGAAAATTGCAAAAAAGTCCCGGCGACATTTATTCATACCTGCACCGGAACTTTTCAAAAATCAATCCTATTTGAAATACCTTTTCAATAAGCCTTCAAAAGCAGCCCCATGCCTTGCTTCATCCTTGCACATCTCGTGTACCGTATCATGAATGGCATCATAATTCAGCTGTTTCGCTCTTGTTGCAAGATCCTTCTTACCCTTGCAGGCTCCAAACTCCGCTTCCACCCTCAGTTGAAGGTTCTTTTTGGTATCGGCATTGACCACTTCGCCCAGGAGTTCTGCGAATTTAGCCGCATGCTCAGCTTCTTCAAAGGCTATCCTCTTGTATGCCTCCGCAATCTCGGGAAAGCCTTCCCTGTCAGCCTGGCGGCTCATGGCAAGGTACATTCCCACCTCGGTGCACTCTCCCATAAAGTTTGCTTTTAATCCTTCCAGCACTTCTGCATCTACTCCGGCAGCAACTCCGATCTTATGTTCATCCGCCCACTGCAGAACTCCTTCCACCTTCTCGTAGAACTTTTCCTTTGGTGCTCCGCACTGGGGGCATTTGTCAGGTGCTTCATTCCCCTCATGGACATAACCGCATACTGCACATACAAATTTCTTCATAGTAAATCCTCCTTCTGCACTTTGAAATTATATTTAATGTTTGGCTTATCAATAAACTTCTTTTACTTACCCTGCTTTTTCTGAAAAATAACAAAAAAGTTGCATTTTCCTTTTGAAATTATATGGAAAAATCAGATTCCATATTACAAAATGCTATTCGATAAATTAAAGTATACCGCTG
>CALMWN010000449.1 GCA_937873555.1 uncultured Clostridia bacterium | reverse complement strand
GTGATTTTCAGATAGGAAATCACCTGTGGAAGGGGTGATTTCATTGCTGAATAAATCACTTTTAAATTTGGGTATCTATATGCTTATCATAAGGAGGTGCCGTACACTTGAATGAAATAAATATCATAACCGTAATACTGGCTGCAGTTTTTTTTATTCCGATTATTTATGGCGCCTTCAAGCCGTTTTCAAGGGGAGAGATCCAGTACTCGCTGGGCTCATTACTGGATAATATCGAGTTCCTGTTCTCACTCATTCTATCCATATATCTGACCAAGAAGATATTTTTTGAAAACGGTGAAGGAGTTTTCAAGAAAATCTATGAAAACATACCGAAGGTAATAAGAGGTGCTTTGTACGGACAGGATGTGCTGACCTATATCGCAGCAGTACCTGTAATTCTATTGCTGGTGCTGTTTCTTGTAAGAATCATTACAAACCCTTTATACAGGTTTATAATAGTGCCGTTATCGGATGGAATATTCTGGCTGGCGGATTCGCTGGGACCTGCAGGAAGAAGCATAGGCGGGGCTTTATGGCAGTTGCCCAGATCCATTTATACGGTTTTCATAATAGGGCTGCTGCTGAACTTCTATACCTATTATTTTCCGACTCCCAAACTGGCAAGCCTGATGAATGATTCAAGCGCATACCAGATGCTTTACAACAAGGCTATAAGTCCGGCGCTGAATTCCAACATAGCTAAAAAGATTCCGGTTCTCATAAATGATTCGTTCGGTAGAGACACAAGAATCGCAGAACCTGACGGAAGCCCTCCAAATGGAGGTTCATTACACGACCAGCTGACAAAGCAGCTTAGCGGCAGGAATGTAAGAGTAATAGAATATTTCAATGGAGTGACACTGGATGAGGCAATCAAATCCTCTCCTGAAATTGACGAGACAGCAAAAAAAATTGTCGGAAGTGAGAAGACAGACAAGAAAAAGGCTTTCCTTATATATAAATGGATAACCCAGAATATTTCCTATGATTATGACAAGGCGGGCAAAATCAGCAAGGATCCCAGGGGAATTTCGTCGGGAGCTATTGTTGCATACAATACCAGGACAGGCGTATGCTTTGATTATTCCAGCCTGTATGTTGCAATGTGCAGAGTTGCAGGTGTTAAGGTGCGTCTTGTAACAGGATTGGGTTACAGCGGAGTTTCATGGGGTGACCATGCGTGGAACCAGGTTTACTCCTCGGATGAAGGCCGGTGGATAAATGTCGACACTACCTTCGGGACAGCTGCCAATTATTTTGACAAAACAGATTTCAAGGTGGATCATAGATATGATGAAGTACAGGGTGAATGGTGATATAAGGAATAAAACACGGGTCCGGTAAACGGGCCCGTGTTTTACGTCATGTAGGCTTCTTTCGGAGACTTGCTTTTGGTGTATTCCACATCCTCAAAGGTGTTATTGACATATGAATGTTCATGCCTGTTGTTTGACTCAAGTATACCCTCCATTTTGTGGATATGGCCATTTTCAGTTTTTAAGGGCAAGCCCGTTATTCCTGAGAAATAATGCGTATGGCCCTTATATGAGGAAATTCCCCAGTAAAAATGAAAATGGAAGGAGCTTATTCCGATAGCATTCTCTGTATAGCCGGATAATGTGTGATTATGACTGTTTATACTTTCACTTTCCAGTTTGTATTTATGCAAATGGGGCAACATAATAA
>CALMWN010000448.1 GCA_937873555.1 uncultured Clostridia bacterium | reverse complement strand
GGGATATGGCGCTGCATTTGCCTCTATCTCCGGTGCCATGCTTGCTCTATATATGATTAAGGCAAAACTGGACATAAAGGTTGGAAATTATAAGCATAGGTTGTGTAAAATAATCCTTGCCAACATCCCGGTTTTCCTGTTATCTCAACTCTTTGACAGGTTGTGGCATCTCTTGCCCGGGGATACAGGCATTCTACAAAGGGCAGCTTTCACTTGTGCGGCAGTATTGGTATGCATCCTTGTGTATATACCAATTTTGCTGCGTTGCAAAGTGTTTTGATGTAATATATAATTTGGGTTAGGGGGTCTTTGTCCATGTCAGATACACTGGTAGTAATTCCTGCCTATAATGAAGAGCGAAATATCGGGAAAGTTTTGGCGGATATCAGAAATACTATTGAAGATATTGACATTCTGGTAGTAAACGACGGCTCCTCCGATGAAACGGAGAAAATCGTCCGGGCACAGGGTATTGGTATTATTTCGCTTCCCTATAACATGGGCTATGGGGGCGCTCTCCAAACAGGGTTCAAATATGCAGTTCAAAACAACTATAAATATGTCATTCAATTTGATGCAGACGGACAGCATGATCCCGAAGACATAGCCAATATCCGGACTGAACTTAGAAAGGGAATTGCCGATATAATTATCGGTTCAAGATTCCTTGGAGGCAGCTCTCTAAAAACAGGATTCCTGAAAAGAGCTGCAATATCACTGTTCAGGTTTTTAATCAAGCATTATACAAAGCAAAAAATAACCGACCCAACCTCCGGACTTAAAAGGCGCACATTCAGCCATTATGCAGCCATGGGGAATTATCCTGATGATTTCCCTGATGCAGACATACTCATACAAATGATACGCTCGAAATACAGGGTATATGAGGTGCCGGCCGACATGCACATTAGAGATTCCGGTAAAAGTATGCATTCAGGGCTCAAACCTATATACTATCTTGTTAAAATACTTTTATGTATTGTAATTGTATTACTAAGGGAGAAAACCCTTAAGGAGGTGGAGGAATGATAGGCGGTCCGCTTAAAATATTCATACTTGTTTGCGGATTGGTTTTTGTGAGTACGGTAGTATACCTGTTGATAAAGAAAAAAATCAATGAACGCAATTCCCTGTTCTGGCTTGCAGGCTCATTTATAATATTTGCCTTTTCAGCATTTCCTGATACACTGGATACACTGGCAGGGATACTTAGCATAAAAT
>CALMWN010000447.1 GCA_937873555.1 uncultured Clostridia bacterium | reverse complement strand
GTAGTAAGGGAAGGATTATCGCTTATAACTGTATTTACCCCGACCATGATTGCTGAAACTCTGTCTCTTATTATATGAACATAATTTCTTGAGGCCTCACCGGTAACCCATCTGGAATCACCGGTAAATGAAGCTGTTTTTCCATCCAGCGTCATAGCCGATTTCATGATGACAAACGGCCTTCTTTTTGTTATATACTTTATGAATATCTCATTCAACTTTCTGGCTTCTTCTTCAAGCACTCCCACCCTTACATTTATTCCGGCGGCTTCAAGCATTTTTATTCCTGTTCCGGACACCTTTGGGTTTGGATCTGTCATGGCTACAATGACTTCTCTTACCCCAGCCTGTATAATTGCATTGGCGCAGGGCGGAGTCCTGCCGTAATGGGAGCATGGTTCAAGGTTGACATATAACGTACTGCCCTCCACATTCTGCCTTGCATTGTTAAACGCAGCCACCTCTGCATGTGCACATCCAAGCGCTTCATGGCAACCCTCTGCAATAATTTCTCCGTTTTTTAAAATTACTGCACCGACAAGAGGGTTGGGATTGGTTTTACCCCAGCCATTTTTTGCAAGCTCCAGCGCCTTACTCATATAGTATTCATGTGTATTCATTCACGTAAACTCCATTCTTTAAAATGCAAAAAATCCCTGGAAGAAAAACCTCAGGGATAAAAAAGCAAAATAAAACACACTCTCTCCCATCCAGACTATACTGTCGGCCCCGGAATCTGACCGGGTCTGCTTTCGCTCGCGGGCTTTCAGCGTATGCTGCCTACCGCCGGTAAGGAATTTCACCTGTCCCTGAAGTGTAAATTTAAGGTTTATTGTATGTGATTAAATAAAATATAGCACTTATACCCTTTATGGTCAAGCTTTATTATTTTTATAAACATTATAAAGCTATTAAGAAAATTGAATATCTGCTTTACCTAATTCTCTTCTTCTTGCAAGCATATCAATAAATGCTTCAATTCTCGTCATATAGCCTGCTTCGCCTGTCATTTCATCAATAATTAACGTCATTATTGGAATATTATACTTATTTTGTATTTCGCTAAATGTGCATTGTGCAATTATTTCGGGCATGCATGTAAAGGGATATAAGTGTATAACTCCATCAAAGTTATTCTTGGCACTTAGTATTGAGCAACCTATGGTATGAATTCCATGTCCACCGATATCATCTGTTTTTATAAACTCTTTTCCTGCTTCATGGGGTTTGTTTTTAAGTTTTACAGGCAACATTTTCTTTAAAAAATGGTCGGCAATCCAATGGCTTACACTAAGATTATTGTGTACCTCTACTCCTAGATTTCCCAATTTCCTTTCAAGGTCTAAATTTATCTGGGGATGAGCAGCAACATACATCTCTCCGACAATTGAAACCTTTAGTGGTTTGTATGCCTTATCAAGAGCTATTTCATTTAAAGCTTTCCTTGATGATAATATGAGCTTTTTTATGCTTTTATATCCGTACGTTTTTTGTACTTTATTATGAAACTTCGTAATTATTTTATCGGTCTGACCTTTATTTATTTCCCTGCACCTTGTGTATCTTGCAAGATCATTTAGCCTGTCAATCATAAAAACTGCTCTGGTAGCGAATATGATACCTTTGATAATATTTGATATACTCTTCCCGTCAGTCAGCGGTCTAAACTTGCTAAGCAATTCCTTGACGGTCATATTGCTTAAATCGAGGCATACAAATTCGGTTTTGTATTCAAGGCTTTTTAGAATTTCTGCCTGTAAATCGCCGTAATATCCAAGCCTGCACTGTCCGCAGCCTCCGCCAAATAATATAAACGTTGCTCCGTTCTCTATGCCGTAGATAAAGTCGCCTAGTATTGTTTTAAAAGGCAGACAGGCAAACTCGGGAGAATGCAGGACCCCAACTTCCAAATTTTCTTTAGCCCCAAGGGGAGGCATTACATAGTCTATGTCTATAGTATCTAGCAATACCTTAACTGGTACATACATGCTTCCCATGTGTGGGAATGTAACTTTCATTTATATCACCCTACCATATCCAAAAAAGCTTCCAGTCTTGTATCAAACCCAGCCTCTCCAGTATGTTCATCGACTGTTAATTTTAAGAGAGGTATATTATAACGGGATTTGAACCATCTTTCAATGAATTCCAAAATAAATGCATCTAAACCACAGGCAAAAGGGGTTAAATAAATAATTCCCTTTATACCATTGTTTTCTGCAAAGGTAAAAGCACTTCCAAGCAGTTCGAAGCCAGTATCCCAAAAAACTTTGCCTTGAAATGGATAAGCGTTTTTTCTTTTAGTTTCATAATCAATACTTCTTGGTGTATACACGTTTATATTCCTTTTAATAAGCTTATCCATAAGCGTCATGCTTAGGTAGTTGTCGTATATCATATAGGGGTGCCCCAGGATTGCTAGTGCGGTTTTATTACAGCTTTCGCTCATGGAAGTTTTAGCTGTTTTTAACGCCTGCTCCCGGCTTTCGATAAAGACATTGGTTGCTTCTTTAAAGGCTTCAATCACGTCGGCATGATTAATACCCAGAGTTTTAGCTATTGCCCTTAAACTCTCAACGGTCTGCTGGGGGTACATGTCTGCATGTATTTTTACTTCCAGAATATTTATCTGTTTTTTTAGATTTAATAAAGCCATATCAGGGAGTCCACAAAACTTGGGACAGGAGTACTCGTTTTTATCAAGACTTATATATCTTGGTATAAATATGTAGTCTGCCTTGTCTTTAAGACTGTATACATGCCCGTGAAAGACCTTTACAGGCAGGCATGTTTCGTTGCTGCAGTGTTTTACCCCGTAATCCAATATTTCCTTGTTTGTATCCTCTGAAACGATTACATTACAGCCTAAATATTTGAAAAAATTCTCCCAAAGCACGCTGTGTTCATAATAGAATAAGCCCTTGGGAAGACCTATTGTCGGCATAGTTTTGCTTTTATACTTTATCTTTTTATGCATGACTGTATTCATAGGCAATGTCGTTATTATCAATGTTACACCCCTTTTATACAACATTTGTTAATTGTGACCATTTACCGCATCTATCCCCCCAACGGGCCAGAGTCTGGTTATTTGCTTGTATTTCTATAACTTCACACATATTCGAGCAGCCATTACACTCAAAACTTTTTGCTTTATAATTACTGTTTGCTCTTTCAAAACCATAGAAATTCGTTTTATGATCGCTATTGGACATTTTTTCTTTCGCAATAAGAGCTGCTCCATATGCACCCATTACATCGTGATATTGGGGAATTATAATTTTTTTCTCCAATGCTCTTTCAAAAGCTGCTACAATGCCTACATTTGCTGCTACTCCACCCTGGAATACTATCGGTTCCTCTATATCCTTACCTTTTGCAAGGTTGTTCAAGTAGTTCCTTACCAACGCTTCACACAAGCCACAAATTATATCTTCGGTGCTATGGCCTGTCTGCTGCTTGTGAATCATATCTGATTCAGCAAACACTGCACATCTTCCTGCAATTCGGACAGGCGAATTTGAACAAAGAGCATAGCCCCCAAATTCCTCTATAGGTATTTCAAGTCTTGCAGCTTGCCTATCAAGAAAAGAGCCTGTGCCTGCCGCACAAACGGTATTCATGGCAAAGTCATAAACCACACCATTTCTTAGAATGATTATTTTAGAATCCTGACCTCCTATCTCTAAAATAGTTCTTACACCCGGCGCAACCTTTTGTGCAGCTACAGCATGAGCGGTAATTTCATTTTTAACTATATCGGCTCCTACTATTACACTTGCAAGCTGCCTGCCGCTTCC
The DNA here is from genome assembly GCA_937873555.1 of uncultured Clostridia bacterium. Taxonomy (GTDB): domain Bacteria; phylum Bacillota; class Clostridia; order Acetivibrionales; family CALMWN01; genus CALMWN01. The sequence goes on along the minus strand of CALMWN010000447.1, from coordinate 2,309 downwards.
TGTAGTACCGACACCTTTTATATATATATCTTTACCTGATTTTTCCACTATTGTTTTCATACCGTTTTGCAAGGCGTTTATAGGCTGACCGCTGGTTCGTAAATAGAGCTTTTCGATTAGCTTATCATCCTCATCGATAACAACCAAATTTGTACTTACCGACCCTACGTCAATGCCAAGATAATGTGCATTTTCCTCCAAAGCTTCTCTCTCCTTTTTTTGTACAGCAAGAAGTACATAAAATATGTGATTTTACCGTAATTTGACCATAAACAAATACCATACCTGTGGAATTTTTATATCATTCAACAAATATTCACTTTTGGGTATTGATGGTATATCAAAAAATATTATTAACTATTTAACTTTAATCTATACCCAGGAAGGCAGATAGTGGGCTTCATAATTTCGATAGCAATTGTGTGCTAAAACAGGCACTACAAGGCGAAAACAACTTTGGTAAATATGAAATCTTCCTCAATATCATTTACATAGTCAAAGAATGTAAGCTGGGCAACCTGCTGCTTGCCTATCAACCTTATAAAAAATATTAGGGTAAAAAAAGAAATAATAGAACGAATAATTACAACATAAGTAATTGGCACCTTATAACCTCCATACTTTATGTAAAATAGAACTTCTTTGACAGTAACCACATAATAGTTTTTCAAAATGAACGGAGTTTATGCAGAAACTAAAAAAGGTGATAAAACTCACCAAATATTACAAGGTTTTTTAGAGAATTAAATAATAAATAGTAGAAAGAATATTATAGGAAATGGAGGTAATTTTACATGACTGTAGCTTCACAAGTAAAACAAACTTTAGCTGGCTTAAAAGGTGTTCAAGGCACTTTAAGGATATATTCTACGCAAACTCAAGATGAGGAAACTTTGTCAGTTTATAAAGAAGCTTTAGAAACCACCGAAGGAATTATCAATGACCTGGAAAAAAGGTTGCAGGGATTAGAATTTCAAGAACCACAATATAAAGGGAATTAAATGGGGAAAGCTATATGGCAATGTGGTTACAAATACTCTACCGATCAATCGCGTTATTTATTCTTGTAATCGTGGTTGCAAGGATTTCGGGAAAAAGAAATATCACCCGTGTACCAACCTATAAATTTATATGTTATCATGCGGTTGCGATTATTGCTGCCTTGATTTCTGTAAATGTTATTAAAGAAGTAGTGTTTGGATTAATAGCATTGGGTGTATGGATACTGTTTCCAATCATACTTGATTATTTGTCTTTAAAAAGCAAATGGTTCCATGACCTCGTTAACGGAAAAGAAACGGTGTTAATTAAGCACGGGAAAATTATGGAGGAAAGTCTTCTTCAAACAAGACTTACAGGAGAAGAACTTTTGAGGGAGCTTCGCTATAAGAATGCCTTCAACCTGGCAGATGTTGAATTTGCTGTAATGGAGACAACAGGTGAAATCAATGTTTATCTAAAATCCGATAAAAAACCGGTAACAGCCCACGACTTGGGAATAAAGGCCGCACCCCAAACCGAGCCACAAACCGTTATTCTGGATGGGAATGTCTTAAATGAACCTTTGGCTTCTCTTGGTTTAAATAAGGAGTGGCTTCGAATTCAATTAGAAAACATGGGAGTATCACTGGATAATGTTTTTTTAGGACAGGTGGATTCGTCGGGAGACCTGTATTTAGACCTTTTTGATGATGCCATAGAGCTTCCACAGCCTAAAGTAAAGGAAATGGTATATGCAAATATGGAAAAGGCTCAGGCAAGTCTTTTCACCTATGCTATAGAAACTAATGATGAGAATGCAAAAGCGATGTATGAGAAAAATGCTCAAAAGCTAAAACAGCTAATGGAAAAACTGAAACCATATTTATTACGATAGAAGGTGTTTTTTTATGTCGAGTAAAAAAAGAAAAAATTTAACTCCCACACAGCAGCAGTACCAGGATTTTGCACATGCCAGGGAACCAAAACGTCCCATCTTAAAGAACTGTGTAAAGGCATTTATAGTAGGTGGAATTATCTGCACCATTGGGCAGGGACTCATGTGGTTTTTTATGACGTATTTTAAATTTGACGAAAAGACAGCGGGAAATCCTTCTGTTGCAGTTTTAATATTTCTTTCCATTCTTTTTACAAGCCTTGGATTTTATGACCATATTGCTCAATGGGGCGGTGCTGGAACTGCTGTGCCTGTTACAGGCTTTGCAAATACTATAGCTTCAGCAGCATTGGAGCATAAAAGCGAAGGCTTTGTATTGGGCGTCGGCGGCAATATGTTCAAGTTAGCGGGACCTGTTATAGTATACGGTGTT
>CALMWN010000446.1 GCA_937873555.1 uncultured Clostridia bacterium | reverse complement strand
CCTTCTATATCCATAATTGCCCTTTTGGGGACGGATTTGCGGCAGTCAATACTAGCTCCAATATGTTGGTATCCTGGTTTGCCGCTGTCTGTGTACCTTTAACCGATATAATGACATTCTTGCTCATAGCGCAAACACCTCCAGAGATAAAGTAAAAAACCGTCGAATATAATATATATAGACCCAAAAAATTTTTATTATATCAGAAATTTTTCGCTAAAAGACTTTCGACGATTTATTATGCTAATCAATATTTTTCTATGTCCACTTTGTATGCGGAAGCAATATCTCTTCCAAGAAATGAACTGCCCAGTTCAATGAACTTTTCGACACTGTCACTGGTGAAGTACCTGTATTCCGCCTTGTTTTTCCCGTCATTACGGATGTTTAAGTCCTCAAGCAGTCTTTTAACCGCTCTCGCAGTTTCAAGTCCGGAATTCACAAGCTTCACATCCTCCCCCATTACTTTGAAAATGGTATTGTATAAAAGAGGGTAATGTGTGCATCCCAATACAAGGGTATCTATATTCTTCCCTTTCATAGGAATTAAATACTCTTCTGCTATTCTCAAAGCTATGTCGTTTTCCCACCAGCCTTCTTCAACCAGTGGTACCAACATCGGACATGCCTTGAAAGATATTTCGATGGAAATATCCAGGTTATTAATAGCCTTGCCGTAAACTCCGCTGCTTATTGTTCCAGGCGTGCCGATAACTCCAACCTTCCTGTTTCTGGTTGCCTTCACCGCTGCCGCAGCTCCAGGGCCTATAACCTCAACGACCGGTATATCAAAGCTGTGCCGTATCAGGTCATACCCGTATGCGCTTGCAGTATTGCACGCAACTACAATCATTTTGATATCGTGGCTCAATAGGAACCTGGTATCCTGAAAGGTATACTTTACAATTGATTCCCTGGATTTTATTCCATAGGGAGCCCTTCCGCTGTCACCGAAATAAACCAGGCTTTCTTCCGGCAGCAGCTCCATTATAGCCTTTAGAACAGTGAGACCTCCCAGTCCCGAGTCGAATACGCCGATAGACCTGTTATCCATTTTACTCTCCCCATAACATGAAAAGCATGATATCTTTTCATAGTCTTATTTTCTCTTTTGCATATAAATTCCTGCTGTTTTATCTGACGTGTTTCAAGCTTTATCATTGGTTTGAAGAAGTCAGACTCTTTATTAATCCATATCTCTCCTGCTGTCTTCAAATCTTTCAATCGCCAATTCTATAAGCCTTTCTATCAATTGTGGATAGGGTATCCCCGAGGCCTCCCACAGCTTTGGATACATGCTGATACGGGTGAAGCCCGGTATGGTGTTTATTTCATTGATATAAACCTTTCCCGTTTCCTTGTGGACAAAAAAGTCAACTCTCGAAAGTCCTGCACAATCCAAAGCCTTAAAGGCCCTGACCGCATATTCCCTTATCTCTGCAATTGTCTTCTGAGGCAAGTCTGCCGGTATTACGACCTTTGAATCATCCCCACTGGAATACTTGGCCTCATAGTCATAAAACTCATTACATGGCACAACCTCTCCAACAGTGGACGCAATAGGATCATCATTTCCAAGGACAGCACATTCTATCTCTCTTCCGTTTATGAATTCCTCGACAAGAATCCTTCTGTCATGTCTTGCTGCAACTTGCAAACCCTCAACAAGCTTCGCCCTGTCGGACGCCTTGGTAACACCAACTGAGGAACCGGCATTAGAAGGTTTTACAAAGCATGGGTACGTCAGGACTTCTTCAACCCTGGCAACCAGCCTGTCAATTTCCCTCTCCACCTGTTTCCTGCTGAAGACCAGGTAATTCCCCTGCGGCAGGCCTTCCTTTTCAAAAACTATCTTTGCATATGCCTTATCCATTCCAAGAGCCGAGCCTAAAACACCGGGCCCCACATAAGGCACACCGGCCAGCTCAAAAAGCCCCTGTATCGTTCCGTCTTCTCCGTTGCAACCATGCAATACAGGAAAAACGACATCTATTCTTCCGTTTTCATTTTCTCCCCCGGCCATGTTCAATATGTTCCTGGCAGAAGTTCCTGCCTCCTGCCCGGCAGCAGTACAGGCATCATTAACATTATCCTGACTGCAGCATTCACACCCATTGCCTGCTGCAACGGCCTTTACCTGACTTCCTGGACTCAAAGCCTTCGCTTCGGCATATTTCTGCCATTCACCGCTTCCTACATACTCCACGGGACCGTCATAGTGCAGCCACCTTCCGTCTTTTGTTATACCAATCATTGCAACGTCAAATTTTTCACTGTTTATGTTCCTCAGTACTGATTCGGCAGATACTCTCGAAACTTCATGTTCAGAGGATTGCCCTCCGAAGATGACAGCAATCCTTCTTTTGTCGCCCATCGTAAAAATTCCCCCTTAGCGGTGCCACAAATCTACTTAAGCTGTCCGACACAAGCGCGGCAACACTTTCAATCTGTTTGAAACCGGGCTTTTCAGCCTAATCTATATATATTTTTCATTTTACTATTTAAGTACGGCCACTGCAAGATTTTTAAGGAGGCAAAAGGCATCCATAAAACAGGAAAATACAAAAAGCATTTCTATAATGCAAATTGGATGGTATAATTGTTATTGTGACTTATATTCTTGGGAGGTTTGTATATGCCGTTTTATGATTTGAAATGTGACAAATGCAATGAGGAATTTAACATAATGGCGAAAATGAGCGATAGGGAACAGAAACTTATCAAGTGCCCGAAATGCGGGAGTGTTGATCTGAGTGCAGTTTTTAAAAGCGTAAGCATTATTCAGTCCCACAAGCAGGAAGGACCTCAATGCCCCAATTTTGGAGCGTGCGGAGGCTGCTGCGGGCATTAGTGCCCGGCTTTTCAGCCATTCAGTGCCGAGGGCGCTATTGAAACCCTGTATCTTCTTAAATACAGGTATAAATTGTACAACCACACCGAAACTAAGGAAATCACAACGCGAGGTGCAATTAAAAAGAGCAGTGGTGCACCGACAGGAAGGAAATTGGCCGATTCCTGGATAAGAGAATGACAGGACGCCAGGGAAATATTCAGTTTCTTCAGATGGATCTCATCAAGGCTTTTGTTTTCTTTTGCCTCAATTATCATGCTGGTTCCGATCACAAGGCTGACAACATTGGTTATTATCCAGAAAAAGGTTGTTTCTTTCGGCAATCCAAAGATAAACATGAAATATTTGAACAGGCTGCTGATTTTTTCAACTATGTCGGACCTCTTCAGGAAACGGTAAAAAATAGTTATCATTATATTTATAATTATTACTTTAACTATGATTGTATTCCCGGACAACCAGGAAACCATCGTATCCCGGAACGATACTGTTTTATCCGGTGTGCTGGCCAAAAGAGCTGTATCAAGCGGAGCTGTACCGGCCGGAATAATCAGGTTCAGGATAAATCCGGTCAAGAGGCTGGATGACAGCCTTATGAAAATAATCAGGAAGAGGGGGCCTCCCGCCTTTCTTTGAACAGCCAGCTCCAGAGGCAGGGCATGAGACAGCAGTATCATTGATGATAATATCGTAATTTCCTTGATAGTCAGTGGAAGCGTGGACATGACCGCAATCGCAGACAAAGTATTCAGCAGGTAGCCGGAAAGCAAAGCCAGTATGGCTTCTCCATGCAGGCCCAGAAAGCCGCAGAAAGGTGATATTATTCCGCTTATTATTTTTATTAACCCGAAGTAATCCAAAAGGGATACCAGCAAAGATGCTGGAACCATTATCTTAATAATACTGAGACTTGCTTTCAGTCCTTCTCTGAAACCTGTCAGGAATACATCCTGAGAAAAGTCCTTCAGTTTTCTTTTGTTATCCGGTAATTTCATCTAAATGCCCTCACAAATCCGCCAACTCAAAAAAAACGCTTTTCTATTAATATTACCTGTTATTATCCCTACTTTCAAGACAATATCAAACATAGGCACTTAGTGCTTTTTAACATAACAAATTTATTATCTTTGAATTTGAAAACAGCGAAGTATTTGTTGCTTACAGCTTCCAATGCCGTTACAATAAACTCCAGCACTTTTTTTGTATCGATATCCTTATACATCAAAGGCATATTCTCCCTCTACACCTTCTCATACCTCTCCTGCATCTCCTGCTTCAAATCATTGGTCAATAGTATGTCAAAAAAATATTGAAATAATCATAGCTTTAAGAGATCCTTTCAATTTCATTTTCTTCAAGCAGGGATATTCTCAGCATCTTCAATATTTTTAAGACTTTTCAGCTGTCTTTGGAGGACATAGACATAAGCTGCAAAAGCTACTATGACACTTGCCGCACAAGACAGGTAAACCGGGGTGAATCCTGCATTCTGTGATATGATTCCCCAGATTACCGCCCCTCCGCCCGATCCGATGTCCATTGCCGTAAAAAAAGTAGAATTTCCTGCTCCTCTCCTGGACGGAGGACACAGCCTGATCATGATTGCATTCAGAGTGGGTTGGGCAGAGCCGAAGCCAAACCCGTACAAGACTGCCGAAATCAGAAAAGCCGGGATTGTTGATGCAAAGGAAAGCACTGCAAAAGATGCTACCATGAAAAACATGCCCGGAAGAATGACAACCGAATCTCCGTAGCGGTCCGCCAGCCTACCTGCAAATAGTCTGGTAAGCAGCAGTGTCAGCGCATATACGGTAAAATAGGCACTTATGTCGTCTATGCCGCGGGTTGCGGCATAAGTCGGGATAAAAGTCATGATACTTCCGATAGTAGTTGCAACAAAAATTATGACCAAAGCGGTAGGAAGAGCTGTTTTTTCAAATATTGCATCCGCTATATCCTTTTTAGGCGACCTTTTGCCAGGAATGTTCTTATCCTTCACAAGCAGTATGTCTCTTTGCAAAAGCTTCTTTTTCTCATAGTTCATAAAGTAAGAAAACATCAGAGCAGTTGCACCTATCGCAGTAGCATCAAGGAAAAGTGCGTTATAGCCGGAATTTCTGATGATGAAAAGGGCCAATGCCGGTCCCGCTGCAGTAGCAAGAGTATTGGCTATCCCGAAATAGCCTACTCCCTCTGCAAGCCTGGAACCTGGA
>CALMWN010000445.1 GCA_937873555.1 uncultured Clostridia bacterium | reverse complement strand
CTGAATTGTCAAGTTGGTGCTTGGAATACCGTTGAGATACTATTACTTTTTTGAAACTGTAATAATTTATCTTTCAAATTTATTATTTCTATATAATGAATACAATTCTAAGTTCCAAATAAAAACCGGCATCATATTATTAGTTATATTGACAATATTAGGGCATTCATTTATTGGAGAATATCTTGATGTCTATAACAAATCCAAGAATTATGATAGATTTCTCCATTTATTTGCTTCTTTTTCCTTTTCACTTTTTGCTTATTCCATAATATATAGTATAATAAAGCCAGTAAACTATTCAAAGTTATATGTCTCATTGTTTGTAATAACATTAGGCATATCACTGGGCGTTTTATTTGAGATTATAGAATTTATTCAGGATACTTTTTTAAAAACGGGAAACCAACATGGTCTGAAAGATACTAATTTTGACTTAATTTCTGATGTGATTGGTGCAACTATAGCAGGAATGATTTGTACATTCATTTTCCCTTGATTTCTAAAAGTGGCAGGGACACTTCTTAACTTATTATTAAATCTCCGAGACATTCCTAAAAAAAATGACCAGAGTGAGCAGAGGTGTGTCCCAGAACCTTATGTAAGTCCTTTTAATCAATTCTCTTAAGCACCAAAGCGGTCTTTTTAGTGAACAGTTATCGACCATGTTCCCCAAACCCCTCCACTTAATGCCATTTCACATAATTTATTTCTAGAAATAAATTATGCTTTCGGCGAGTTTTATCTGATGTGCTTTTTAACATTAATGAAAAATAATCAAGAAACGTCCCCTATAATTAATGGGCTAAGTCCTTTGTAATATACTATTCTGAACAATTTTTTCTGTTACAACGATGCCAATGACATGCACTTTTAGATATAAGCAAAATATAATATTATCAAGCCGCATATTGATGCTTAAGAAGGGGTGGCGGCAATGTCATATGTTCAAGTCGACAGGGGAGTAAAGCTTTTTTATCAGGATTGGGGAATGGGACCGGTGATACTTTTTGTACACGGCTGGCTACAGAGCCATAGAGCATGGGATTACCAAACAAATGACCTGTCTAACCGTTTCCGTACAATTACTTACGATTTAAGGGGACATGGTGAATCGGATAAACCTTGCAGTCTATATACGTACAGTGAGTATGCAATGGATTTGTACAATTTGATGCTAATGCTCAATCTGTGCAATGTTACTCTGGTAGGTTGGTCTCTCGGATCAGGCATAATTACTGAATACTTAAGACTATTTGGTTCTGAAAGGGTCAGCAAATTTGTTTCAGTAGGCGGTACTATCCCCAAAATGTTATCGGATAAGTCATGGCCTTATGGCTTATCTACCGAATTTTACGAATCTGCATACAGGGGATTGCACTATACGAGAGCAGAGTTTCAGCGGAATTTTGAATACAGTGCATTTGTAAGAAAAACTGTTGGAAATGATACTAAGGAGTGGTTATGGATTAATTCCATGCAAACATCACTGCCTGCTGCTGTCCGAACCATCATATCAGTACGAGATGCGGATTTCAGGGCATTCATACCATTTATCCGGATACCTTTCGCCCTATTCCAGGGAGCCAAGGATCAATTAACTTCTCCTGAGGCCGCAATGTGGATAATGAAAAACAATCCGGCAGCAAAGCTTGTCATGTTTGAAGAAAGCGGCCACAGCCCATTTATTGAGGAAATAGACAAATTCAATAAGGAGCTTGAGCGTTTTGTTCTTGGAATATGAAGCTTTTCAGTATTTCATTAAATGCATAACTCATGTAATATTATGAAAGGATATAATTACCGAAGGTAGCGGTATAGCATTGATTACACCCAAAATACTTCCTGAATTTTTACACTCAAGTGATGATGCTTATGACAATACATATATAGCCGTATTAGCGAAGATATTAAGGATAATATGTGTTTTTATTACCCTTACAGCTTCCTCGTTATATATAACGGTAGTTTCTTTCAACCCGGAAGTGATTCCTACTGAATACATTATATTTATAGCAAAGTCAAGAGCTACAGTGCCTTCCAATAGTTTCTTAGAAGTTGTGATTATGGAAGTCATATCAGAAATACTCAGGGAATTTTTATTTAGAGTTCCTAATAAGATAGGACCTGCTATAGGTATAGCAAGCGCTATTATAATCGGTCAAACAGCGGTTGCAGCAGGATTATTCAGTCCGTTGATGATGATTATTATATAATTATTATACGCTTATGAATTCCATAAAAATATTAAAATTTTTCATGATATGTATAACAGGAGTTTTTGGA
>CALMWN010000444.1 GCA_937873555.1 uncultured Clostridia bacterium | reverse complement strand
GCCGGGGATGCTGTTCCCCTCGATAAGATTGCAGAAATACTTGAACTGGACAAAAAGACCACAAGGCTGATACTGAATAACATGATTGTTGACTTTCAAAATTCACACAGGGGCATGATGTTAAGAGAGATTGACAATGCATACCAGCTGTGTACAAGGCCGGAGCACGGAGAGTATCTGAAGAAGCTTTTTGAACCAAGACAGAAACAGGGTATGTCGCAGGCCGCTTTTGAGACTTTGTCAATAATAGCATATAACAGCCCGATAACGAAGGCAAAAATCGAGCAGATAAGAGGAGTAAATTCCGACAGCGCAGTGACAAGGCTTCTGGAAAAGAATCTTATAAAAGAGGCCGGAAGGATGGACTGTCCTGGCAAGCCTATCCTTTATGAGACAACGGATGAATTTTTGAGAAGCTTTGGCTTCAGATCAGTGAAGGATTTGCCTGTTTTGGAGATGAATGAGCTTCAGACGGTAAATGAAGACGGAACACTGGAATAAATTTGTATTTATAGGGAAAAATAGCCGTAAGAGGTGTTAAGATGCTTTATCCGGTTATTTTTATTTTTTTATCATTAATACTTTTAATGCTTTTTCTTCTGATAAAAGTTAATATATTGCTTGAATACCTTAGAAACGGGTGGAATGAACATATAATAATCTCCTTTTTTGTCCTTCGGGGATTGATAAAATACAAGTATGAGATACCGCTTGTGGACCTGGAAAAGGACGGACTCAAGTTCAGGAAGGTGAAAGAAAAGGGAAGTGACGAAAAGGATATAAAAGATGAGAAGGAATTTGTAAAATTCAAGAGGATATATGAAAATTATAAGGCCTTAAGAAGATTCTACTATCAAAACATAGAAAGCATTTGCAATATCAGGAGCTTCTTAAGAGGAAGGCTTGTCCTCCGGAAATTTGACTTGAAAGTTGCATTGGGAACAGGTGATGCATGCCTTACAGGACTGGTTGCAGGGTTGATATGGTCTTTGGCCGGTATTGTGGTTTCATGGCTTGAAAACAGCTTTAAAACGGATGCAAGGAGTGTAGATGTAAAAGTCGACTATATGGAAAAAAAGTTTAAGATTGATTTATATTGTATATTTAATATTAAAATAGTCCATATTATAGTGGTAGGATTTAAGCTATCTCTAAGCTTGCTTAATACAAAGCTGAAACAAAAAATGATGACAGGTGGTGGTGTAAGTGGCTGAACATCCGATAGAAAGTCTCATGACAACAGCTATGCAAAGCATAAAGGATATGGTTGATGTCAACACAATAGTTGGGGATGCTGTCCAGACTCCTGACGGTACTGTTATAATCCCGATATCAAGGGTATCCTTCGGGTTTGCTGCAGGTGGAGGTGAGTACATTTCATGCTGCAGTACAGCCGAATCCGGCGAAGATGAAGATGAAGAAAAGGATGAGGAAAAGAGCTCCAAAAGGTTTCCTTTCGCGGGAGGAAGCGGTGCAGGAGTAAGTATAAATCCCGTTGCATTCATGGTTGTAGGTCAGAATCAGATTAAACTGCTTCCGGTAAATATTAATTCTTCGATAGATAAAATTCTGGATCTGGTACCTGAATTGATAGAAAAGGCGAATGAAACCATACGAAAGAAAATAACCGTTAAAAAGGAAATAAAAACCGGAGATGGTGTCGAAAAGATTGTCAAGGAGACAGAAAATGAATAAATATATATGATATTTTACTTAAACTTTACAATATTTACTGTTCGGTCTCTATATATAAAAATCAAAAAGGGGAACATTTTCAAGCAGAAGAAAAACTTTCTTCCGTTTGTACAATGTCCCTTTTTTGTGTGATATAATCATGATGAATCATTATCTGTTCATACAAGGAAGGTAGCTTTATGTTGGAAATGAGGCTGCAGAAGTTTCTTTCAGAGTCGGGTATAGCTTCCAGGAGAAAAGCTGAAGAGCTTATCCGGCAGGGAATGATTTCTGTAAACGGATCAACTGTTTGCGAAATGGGTTTTAAGGTTACAGAGGGCGATATAGTTGAATTTGATGGAAAGCGTGTCCGGCTGGAGGATCAAAAAATATATATCATGTTGAATAAACCCTTAGGCTGTGTGACTACCGTAAAGGACCAGTTTGGCAGGACTTCGGTTCTGGACCTGGTGGAAGATATAAGAGAAAGGATCTACCCTGTCGGAAGACTTGATTACGACACTTCGGGTCTTTTGCTGCTTACAAACGACGGTGATTTTACTTACAGGATGACACATCCGAAGCATGAGATGGAAAAGGTTTATATCGCAGAGATTAAGGGTATTCCTGATCCGGAGAAAATAGAGGAATTTGAAACAGGTATTAAAATAGAGGATTACATTACTTCACCGGCTGAGCTGAAAATACTGAAGGCATCTGTCAATAAAACCCTTGTGGAAGTTACTATACCTGTCTCTTATACACATCTCCGAGCCCACGAGACAGGCAGAAATC
>CALMWN010000443.1 GCA_937873555.1 uncultured Clostridia bacterium | reverse complement strand
TAAGGCAGTAGGCATAGAGCCTGCAGTTGTATTTCTCCTTGTACTTTTTTAATAGATCCAGGTAATAGTTCTTGTCGTCCTCATCCTGGAACAAGGGTATTTCACTGATACTGCGGCACATGATGTGGTATATGTATTCAGGGGCTTTTATACGTGCTGTCCTTGGCATATGGCTTCCTCCATTTTACTTTTTCTTCCACTATATGCCATATATTGTCGACTGTCAATTATTTCCTAAGAAACGTCCCTGAACAGAACACACTGAACACTGAACATTTTTATTGTAATAGGTCTCTTCTCTTTTCACTTTCCTCCCGTATCCATCATACTTATATGACACGCTTGTCCTATTGAAGAATTGCATAAAAAAAGACCAATATAGTAATCGGCCTTTTGTGCAAATATATGCCTCTTTAGCACCATCATTTTATTATGCATTTAATAAAGTAATAAATAAACGGCAGGAAGATGGAAGGAAGCAGATTACCAACCCTGATTCTTTTTATCTCCAGAATATTAATGCCTATGGAGGCAATAAGCACACTTCCGACCAGCGACATCTGCGTGATGACCTCATCAGTTAGCCATGGCTTTACAAATCCGGCCATAAGGGTTATGCCGCCCTGGTATACCAGTATCGGTATTGATGAAAATGCGACGCCTATTCCCATGGTAGCAGCAAAAACTACGGCACTGACGCCGTCAAGGATGGATTTTGCGAACAGAGTCCCTGTATCCCCTGCCAGCCCATCCTGAAGCGAGCCTACTATGGCCATTGCACCCACGCAGTATATAAGGCTTGCAGTCACAAAACCCTCCGCAAAATTCCCGCCGTCTTTTGCAAATTTGCTTTGAAACCACAGACCCATCCTGTCCAGCTTTTCCTCAATATTGAGGTATTCTCCTATCAATCCGCCTATTACAAGGCTGAAGATCATTATCATTGTATAGTCATGTTTAACACCGTTTATATCAAGAGAAATGGATTTCAGCGCACCGGAAATACCAATAAACAGGACCGACAAACCTATTCCCTGCATGATTATATTTTTATACCTGTCAGTAAGCCCATGCTTTATGAAGGTTCCGTCGACCCCACCCGCAATAATGGCTCCAGCATTTACTATCGTTCCAAGACCTATCATAACCCCACTGCCTCCATTTTTATGTAGCGTTTTTCTGGTTTTCTTTATATAACTTTAGGCTTCCATGCAATCTTTGTCAAGAGTTTTGTCTATGGAAGCGTATTTTGGGTAATATTAAATTATATGATACTTAAAGTACAACAAAACGTCAGGCAGGTGAAAGCAATGGATAGGTATGAACAGACAAACAGGGTTGCAGTACTGGGTATTTCCGCAAATATTGTCCTTATGATATTAAAGCTGACTATCGGCATCATCAGCAGAAGTCAGGCTATGATTGCAGATGGGCTCAACAGTGTAGGAGATGTATTTGCCTCCCTGATGACCTATACGGGGAATAAAATAGCAAGCAAGCCCCGGGATAGCAACCACCCTTATGGGCATGGCAAGGCTGAGTACATATTTTCAATGATCATAAGCTTTTCTTTGCTGCTGGTCGCCTATGAAATCATGAAAAATTCCATAGATGCAATATTTAACAGGAGGGAATTCTATTTTTCCATGTGGCTTGTCGGAGTCGCAGTTTTTACAATTATAACAAAGCTGTTGCTTTTCCTGTACACCCGCAGAATAGGCAGAAAGCAGGACAATCTCCTTATTGTGGCCAACTCGGAAGACCACAGGAACGATGTTATGGTAACCTCTTCCGCACTTATTGGATTTTATATGGGAAGCCACGGGATTTATTGGCTGGATAGCGTGGCAGGGATAGGCATTGCCATATGGATAGCCTTCACGGGAATAAGAATTTTTTTGAATTCCTTTACTGTTCTAATGGATACAAGTATAGACAAGGTGCTTAAAGCCGATATCATAAATGCAATACTGAAAATTAATGGCGTTTCGCATGTTGACAGTGTTTCAGCCAAGCCCGTTGGTGTTGCCTTCATAGTTATTGTAAAGGTGTCTGTGCCCGGAAACATATCCGTACTTGAAGGTCACAGCGTGGCAGCCCGCATAAAGGAAAGACTGAAGGAATTCAAGGGCATCAATGACGTACTGGTACATATAAACCCGACTAACCCTTAGACGCCCTTGTGAAGTTACTGCTGCAGGCATCCCTGTAAAACTGCAGCATACAGCCCGCTGTAGTTTTCTGGGCCAGGGGAAGTACTGTCTCTTATACACATCTGACGCTGCCGACGAAGAGGATAGTGTAGA
>CALMWN010000442.1 GCA_937873555.1 uncultured Clostridia bacterium | reverse complement strand
AGATGCAGAAACGCTGTGGCTTCAGATATAAAAAAAGGTCCTGTGGAAGCTGCAAGGAAAAACATAGCTGCCTATGGCTTTGGAAACACCATTGAAGCGAGGATGGGCGGAGGCCTGGAAACAATTGGGGAAAACGAAGTTGATGCAATAGTAATCGCCGGGATGGGTGGGGTTATGATAAAAAGTATTCTTCAGGACGGCCTTTCAAAGGCAAAACATGCAAAGGCCTTGATCCTTCAGCCAATGAATGCTATTGAAGTTTTACGTGAGTGGCTTTATACAAACGGGTTTGAGATTTACGATGAAGAGCTTGCCGATGAGGGTGAAAAAATCTATAATGTCATATGCGCAAGATGGACGGGAAATATGGAAAAGCCTGAGCCCTTCCACTTATATATAGGTATAAGGCTTATTGAAAAAAAAGATCGTCTGCTGGAGAGGTATCTTGTAAAGAAAGTAAGACAGCTTGACAAGGCAATACATGAAATGATCAGAAAAAACAGTTCTGATTCGGAAATTTTAAAGCATTATGAATGGCTTAAGAATGAAATGCTGTACACTATAAAGGGCGGGCTGTGAAGCGGGGATGAGTGAATGAGTATAAAAAACAGGGATATTATGGATTTTCTTGAAGAAATGGCTCCGAAGGCTCTTGCCGAAGACTGGGACAATGTAGGGCTTTTACTGGGAAGTGCGGACAGGGACGCAGACAATGTTCTTATCTGCCTTGATGTTACGGAAAGAGTAGTGGATGAAGCGGTAAGAAAAAAAGTACACTTGATTATATCCCATCATCCATTCATATTCAAGGGGATGAAAGGGATAAATGAAGATGATAACAAAGGCAGGGTCATTTATAAGCTCATAAAAAATGATATCTCGGTTTATGCAGCCCATACAAACCTTGATGTTGCAGAAGGCGGGATCAATGAACATCTATGCAGCCTGCTGGGGTTAAAGAGTGTTGAAAACCTAAAGGAGTATAAAAGCGAGAAGCTGTATAAGCTTGTTGTGTTTGTACCTGAGGATCGTACTGAGGCAGTGAGAAACGCAATGTGCGTTGCAGGCGCGGGATGGATAGGCAATTACAGTGATTGTTCGTTTATTACCGGCGGGACGGGGACTTTTAAACCTCGGAGGGGAACAAAGCCTTATATAGGGACAGAAGACAAGCTTGAACATGTGAACGAGTGCAGAATCGAAACAATTGTGCCTCAGAACAAACTAAGTACCGTACTTGACAGCATGATTAAGGCACACCCATATGAGGAAGCGGCTTACGATATTTATCCGCTCGAACTTGCAGGGAAACGCTACGGGCTTGGAAAGGCAGGTACCCTTGAGGTTCCATGCGACCTGAATACATTTATCAGGAATGTCAAAAACGTTCTTGCGATGGAAAACGTACGACTCATTGGGAGGATTGACAAAAAAATTAAAAAGGCTGCCGTTTTTTGCGGAAGTTTTGACGAGGATTTGTCCTGCCTTGCAAGACAGGATATAGATGTCCTTGTGACAGGCGATGTCAAGTACCATACTGCGGTTGACATAATTTCTGCAGGTTTGTGTGTTATAGATGCAGGTCACTTCAATACAGAAAAAATTGTTGTTCCGATGCTGGTAAAAAGTCTTTCTGAAAGGTTTCCAGAGATTTCGGTTTTTGGAAGCGGTGTGGAAGAAGAGCCATTTAAAATTACTTGACTTTGAATGGCTTATGGATTAAAATGATTTGGCTGAAGATTAATACATCAACTTAATATTGAATAAAGAGTTTATGAGTAAGCCAGATGGCCGCGTGCACAGTGCCGAAAGGCCGTGCATGAGGAAAGTCCGGGCTCCATAGGGCAGGGTGCCGGGTAACTCCCGGTGAAGGTGACTTCAAGGAAAGTGCAACAGAGATATACCGCCGTTCTAGAGGTTAGAAATGGGATGTTAGAAATTGGAATAGATTCTTGTCAACTGAAAGAAAATTCATTTGATAATTAATCCAATCTCCAGCCTCTCACCTCTAACTTCTAGGAAGGTAAGGGTGGAAAGGTGAGGTAAGAGCTCACCAGCGGCATGGCGACTTGCCGGTCTATGTAAACCCCACCTGGAGCAACACCGCAGAGGGACGTATTGGTTGCCCGCCAGTCCCGGGAAGGTGGCTTGAGCTGTGCAGGAATGTACAGCCTAGATAGATGGCCGTTTAATACAGAACCCGGCTTATAGACTTACTCATACCATTTATCAGAAACACTCGCTTATACGGCGGGTGTTTTTGTGTTATTGGGCTGTAAGTAACTCTACAAAACCGGGTTTAAGTTCAACAAAACGCCTGTATGGCTTCACCAAAACTTGTCTATTTATATTTATATTACCGCTGACTTTGGCTGAAGTCAACCCTTCAATTTTTATCCAGATGAAAATTTTCTGAGTGAAATTTGATTCCTACCTCCTAAAGTTGTTACTATGGATATATAAACCAATACAATGCCAAGGAGGGATACAGATGGCACAGACAGAATTTCAAAGCGCAAAAGAATGGTTCCTTCGGGACCTGAACTGTAACAATAAAGCTGAAGGAACAATCAAGGCCTACATGGCAGATCTGAACAACCTGGAGGTATTCCTGAAGCAGCGCTTTCCAGGGCTTCTCAACAAGCTGTCAGATCTGAAAGCCAGTCATGTGATCCAATACAGGGAATATCTTAACACACAGCGGGGATATTCGAGACGGACGGTGGATCGGAAATATTACTGTTTCCGCAAATTTGCGAAGTTCTTGAAAATGACAGGCTTTGTGGAGAAAAATGTGACACTGGATGTGGAACATACAAAGTATAAATCCGGCGTCAACAGCAATTATCTGACATGGGATGAAGTCTTTCAGATTATCGATATGGCATCAATGTTCGGTGGGGCCAATAGAACGCGGGATGTTGCTCTGGTGTCGATGCTGGCCTTCACAGGCTGTCGCAGATCAGAAGCACTTGGGCTGAATTGGAGTGACATTGATTTTGCATCAGACAGCATTACTCTTTATCGTCCAAAGACCAAAGTGACGGATAAGATTAAAATGACACCTGCGATGAGTGATGCGCTTCGCCGCTATTACCTGGAATGTCGGTCGCAGGCAATCGGTCCGGTGTTTGTATCGCACCGGGGTACTCGGATTTCCGTTACGAATTTCAAGCAGCTATTTTCTAAATATGTTCGGTACTCGGGTCTCAAAAAGGGGTTTGCCATTACTCCGCACACGCTGCGGCACAGCTTCATTACCAATCTTGTGATTGCCAAGACCAGTCTGACCAGCATTCAGCGGTATTCCGGTCACAAAGACCTGGAAAGTCTGCAGGTGTATATCCATCTAAGCTTTGACGGGCAAAACGAGGTTTTGGATAATATTCCGCATACTGCATGAAGGGGTACAAAAAAAATTTCAATTTCGTGAAAAAAAGACTTGATAATACCAAAAGTCTTTTAATATCCTTTGGATGTAATCAAAAAAACATTATAAAGGAGAGGTCAAGATGAATAAGGAAGTGTCAAGTAATACCAATGAAATTGTGCTGAAGGTGGGGTCATTGACAAACCCTGGATCTTTGAAAACGGCCATAATAGGCCATTTGAGAGATGGAAAGACGGTACATTGTATCTGCGTTGGGGTTGCACCTAACTATAATGCAACCAAGGCTATTATAATGGCTAGAGGACAACTGCAGATGGTAGGTAAGGAGATGAACTTCGAGCCCTATTTCATGGATGTCACAATTGAAGACAAAAATGGAATTGATAATGGCTCAAAGAAGACGGCGGTTCGATGGGAGATGACATTGAAATGATCTGATGCAGTGGCAAAGGATCATACGGGGGACTTCCCCCGGTACATATGCAGTGAATTGAAAAGTGAATAAACTGGAGGAGTCCATGAATGTATTTCGGATGAGAATGGGGCGAAAAGCCTCTTTTTTGTTTTTTGGGGGGAACTATTGCTGTTGGGGGAGATTACTGTACATTTCAATTATTTACATTTTGATATTTATATTGTACAATGAGAAAAACGTAGATATAGAGAGATAAAGCAAGATAAATAGCGAAAAACGAATGTAAACGAATAATTTGAACAAGAACGAAATTTTAGACATAAATGTGAGAAGGAGTGGACGCAATATGGAGGAAGATAAAAAGTGCTATCAATGTGCGTATTGCAATACTGTAATTAATACAAAAGAAACAAAGAAATGGTGCTTATATCATTCTGTCTTAGGAGAAATCAAAGAAATCAGCCTTTTTTCAGCCAAGAATTGTTCACTGTTTATACAGAACACGAATTACATTGATGAAACATACATTGAAACTGCTAAAAGTTATATAGCAGATCAAAAGCATAAAACAAAAAATCGTATACAGCTTTCGGGCAGGAAAACGACTAAATCAAGTTCGTTATCTGAGATTAGAAGTGATGTATATAATAATACAGCAAATCCACTGGTTAAAAATCAGAATCACATAAACATTCAAAAGGGTTGCAGTGAGCATCAATGTGACAAGTGCTTTTATTTTTATAGCATACTGATTGCTGGAGAACGAGTTTACTGGTGTTTTAATAAAAACATACTGAAAGTTAGGAATATATCTGATGGACTTAATTGCGAGCATTATATGCGTCAAAAATTGCCGGTAGACATTCCTGTGCACACCTATACAAGCAAAGAAAATATAAAAAGGAAAAGGCTGATTAAGAAGGCTGCGGATATTTATAGATTTAGTTACAAGTTTTTGGATAATGCAGCTTACATAATATCCCGGTATGGATACTGGTTGATTATACGTAGTGATAACACAGAAAAACTCTATCACAGAGATTATAGCTTCGACGAAAATTGCTTTAAGCATGGATCTGAATACCACTTCCAAAAAGCGTTTATAATTTCATCAGCGGTTGCCGTTGAAATGTTTAAATATATTGATAACCATGATAAGTATGTTATTGAGCATAGGGTTTTGGGAATTACAAATGATGATGAATAATTTTGGGGTTACATTTTTTATAGATCGGAGACGATGAAATGGATAACTACAGAATAAATTTGAAAAATGACAGGAAAATTGACCTGAAAAAGATCAGAAAACATAGTTATGACAAATGGGAAACGAGGATTGCAGTTCCCAAGGATGCGGAGATAACTATGCTGTCGATACAATTGAAGCGACGCAAAATGGGGCTACGCTCAGTGAATCGATCAATAGAGTGGTATACCGCATTGCGTTTATATGATTTTGTACTGGATTATATGGAAAATGAGTCTTTTCCGCTAGAAGCTGACATGTTTTGTATTATTCGTTATATGCTTGAAAAAAGATTACTTGAGTAGATTGGGGCGGAACAGGCGGCTGGCGCACGTAATTGCCCTAAAAAAATGTAGGGTTACCACCTACTGCATGATGAAAGGACTTCCTTATATGAGGAGGTTTTTATATAAATGTAGCGAATACCATTTACATTGATTAAGTTTGGGGA
>CALMWN010000441.1 GCA_937873555.1 uncultured Clostridia bacterium | reverse complement strand
CTACACTATCCTCTTCGTCGGCAGCGTCAGATGTGTATAAGAGACAGAGCTGGACGGGATTAGAGCAGTCCATGGCAGGGCTGAAGAGTACGGCATAAAGCCGGAGTTCAGGGAGAAATATGACATTGCTGTAGCAAGAGCAGTTGCAAATCTTCCGGTGCTGCTGGAATACTGCCTGCCATTTGTCGAAACGGGGGGAATTTTCATTGCGATGAAAGGAAGCAGCACAGAAGAGGTGGATGCTTCCAAAAAAGCGCTTGCCGAGCTGGGAGGAGAGATTGAAAACGTTATTGAAACAACACTTCCTCTTAGTGATATAAAAAGAAATATCATTCTAATCAGAAAGTTACGACAGACCCCGACAAAATACCCAAGAAAGGCAGGCAAACCATCAAAAGAACCTATTATCTAAGCTGCAAAATGCAGTAAAATAGCGCATAATCACGAACGATTCCTGCTGTAAAAAAAAGGAATTGGAAAGCAGCCGGCGAATATATCTTTTGTATAAAACCCAATCAAAAGATGATTAATAAACCATACAAAGGATGGTGCCGATATGATAGAGAACAAGCTGCAGGTTTCCAAAGATGAGAAGCAGGAGGATGTTAAAAACATAGTTTATGTGGGAGTAGAAAATATACGCCCGAACCCGTACCAGCCCCGGAAACAATTCAATAAGGCTTCACTTGAGGAACTGTGCGAGTCAATAAAGCAGTACGGGGTCATACAACCTATCAATATAAGAAAATTATCCGGTACTTCGTATGAGCTCGTTGCAGGAGAAAGAAGGCTTCGGGCTGCTAAAATGGCAAGCTTGAAAGAAATACCCGCTATAATAGTAGATATCGATGATAATAATTCTGCGGTAATGGCATTGATAGAGAACCTGCAAAGAGAAGACCTCAGCTACATGGAAGAAGCTGATGGATATAACAACCTCATTACGGAACATGGCTTTACCCAGGAGGAGCTTGCGCAGAAAATAGGTAAAAGCCAATCTACCATAGCCAACAAGATAAGGTTGTTGAAACTGCCTCCTATAGTTAAAAAAATTCTTGCCGACAACAACCTTACAGAGCGCCATGCCAGGGCATTGTTGAAACTACATGAGGAACAGCTTCAGCTAAAAGTATTGAAATATGTATGTGATAAGGGCCTAAACGTAAAAAGGACAGAAGAACTTGTTGAAAGGGTCATAGAAAAGTACACAAGAGAGTCGACCGGTAGAGTTCCGGAAAAGAAATTCACAAAAGCCATTAAGGACATCAGGATTTTTGTAAATACAGTCCGACAGGCAATAGATCTGATGAAGAAATCCGGCGTCAATGCAAAGGCAGCACAGCTGGACCGGGGAGAGTATATTGAGTTTATTGTCCGGATACCAAAAAGGGATGCCTCCACCAATTGACAACCTATATGATTTATTTCTATAAATAAATTATGTGAAATGGCACTGGGTCAAACCCTAACCCTCATCCCCTGACCCCTTACTCCGCGGAATTGGGAGAAGGCAGAAGGATGGGGGTTATTCTTTTGCCGTTTGGGAAAACTACAAAAAAATGAAAAAAGTGGACAGTTTTTTAAAACTTTATTAAAATATATAGTGGACATCAAGCAAATTTTTGTTTAAATCAAACAGCATATCACAAAAATATTCTTTTAATTATAAAAGCATGCGCCTTAAAGGCGATGAGGAAAGAGGTAATTATTTAATGGCAGACACGAATGAATTAAGGGAACAGAAAATAATACCTGTTGACATTGAATCTGAAATGAAAAAGTCTTTCATAGAATATGCCATGAGTGTAATAATAGACCGTGCTCTCCCGGATGTGAGGGACGGTCTCAAGCCGGTTCACAGGAGAATCCTGTATTCCATGTATTCTCAAGGCTTTACACCTGACAAGGCATACAGGAAATGTGCTACCACTGTCGGAGATGTTCTGGGTAAGTTCCACCCTCACGGAGATGCTGCAGTATATGAAAGCATGGTCCGAATGGCTCAATGGTTCTCGATGCGCCATACACTGGTCGATGGACATGGAAACTTCGGATCACTTGACGGAGATTCTCCGGCAGCCATGAGGTATACCGAAGCGAGGCTTTCGAAGATAGCTTTGGAGATGCTGGCAGATATTAATAAGGACACCGTTGACTTCAAGCCAAACTTTGATGAGCATGAAATTGAGCCGGAAGTATTGCCTTCCAGGTTTCCAAATCTTCTGGTCAACGGATCTACCGGTATTGCCGTCGGTATGGCTACCAACATTCCTCCTCACAATCTGGGCGAGGTTATAGACGGCATAGCGAAGGTTATTGATGATCCTGAAGTTTCAATCGATGATTTGAATAAAATCATTAAAGGTCCAGATTTTCCTACATCAGGTACGATTGTGGGCAGACAGGGAATCAGAGATGCCTACAGGACCGGGAGAGGCCGCGTAATAGTGAGAGCGGAAGCAACAATAGAATCCATGAATAATTCAAGGCAGAGAATAATCGTATCCCAACTGCCCTATCAGGTCAACAAGGCAAGACTTATAGAAAAAATCGCCGATCTCGTAAAGGAGAAAAGGATAGAGGGAATATCGGATTTAAGGGATGAATCCGACAGGAATGATCCTGTCAGAATAGTTATAGAGCTAAAAAGGGAGGCAAATGCAAATGTAGTGTTGAATCAGCTGTATAAAAACACACAGATGCAGGAGACCTTCAGCGTGAATATGCTTGCAATCGTACCTACTGAGGATAAGAAGTACGAGCCCAAGGTGCTGAATCTAAGGCAGGCCATTGACTATTACCTTGACCACCAGAAGAGCGTAATAACAAGAAGGACCAAATTCGAGCTTGATAAGGCGGAAGCCAGGGCTCATATTTTGGAGGGCTTGAAAATTGCCCTTGACAACCTGGATGAGGTTATAAGAATTATAAGAAGCTCAAAAACCGAAGCTGATGCAAAACTAGGCCTGATGGAGAAATTCGGCCTGAGCGAACGGCAGGCACAAGCCATAGTGGACATGAGACTCGGAAGGCTTACAGGCCTGGAAAGAGAGAAGCTTGAGAACGAATACAGGGAGCTTCTTGAAAAGATCAAATATTATAAGGAAGTATTGGCTAATGAATTCCTTGTATTAAAAATAATCAAGGATGAAATGCTTGAGATAAAAAACAAGTTCGCAGATGGAAGGAAAACTAAAATCATTGCGGATGAAGGCGAAATTGATATTGAGGATTTGATACAGGAGGAGGAAAGTGCCATAACTCTGACTCACTTCGGATATATAAAAAGGATGCCTGCCGACACATATAAGAGCCAGAGAAGGGGCGGAAAGGGAATAACCGGTTTAAGCACGAGGGAAGAGGATTTTGTTGAGAACCTGTTTACAACTTCCACCCATAACTTCATATTATTCATCACAAACAAGGGTAGAGTGTACAGGCTGAAAGCATATGAAATACCCGAATCGGGACGTCAGGCCAAGGGCACTGCCATCGTAAACCTTCTGCAGCTGAATGCGGACGAGAAGGTTACTACTGTGATTCCGGTTGCGGAGTATAAGGAAGGACTTTACCTTATAATGGCTACAAAGAACGGCCTTGTTAAGAAGACAGACCTTATGGAATATGACAACATCAGAAAAGGCGGCCTCGCAGCAGTAGTACTGAGGGAAAATGATGAGCTTGTGGATGTCAAGCTTACTGACGGAAAGCAGGATATAATGCTTGCCACCCGCAACGGAATGAGCATAAGATTCAATGAAACCGATGTGCGTGCTGTGGGAAGAGTATCACAGGGCGTAAAGGGTATTGAGCTGGAAGATGATGACTATGTGATAGGTATGGAAGTATGCACTGAGTGCAGGTATTTGCTTGTTGTGACAGAAAACGGCTTTGGGAAAAGAACAGAGCTGGAAGAATACAAGGTGCAAACCAGAGGCGGCAAAGGCATACTAACCTACAGGGTCACGGATAAAACAGGCAGGATAGCCGGCATGAGGCTGGTGAATGACGATGATGATATTATGCTGATAAGCCTCGACGGAACAATAATACGATTGAACGTAAGTGAGGTCAGTATCCTGGGCAGGGCAACACAGGGAGTAACACTTATGAGGATGGATGAGAACAACAGCGTGGTGAGTGTTGCCAAGATTGTAACTGAAGAGGACGAAGATAACAGCGAACAATAACAAAAATACAAGCTGCAAATGAAAAGAGCTCTGCCAGGAGCTCTTTTCATTTATTGCCGTCATCATCATCAAAAGGAGGATCTTCTATTTTTTTCAGGACGGGACCGATATAATCAGGACCCTTGCCATTTCCGTGAGGCAGCACATTTGTTTTATAAAGCATCTCTGCAAATGTGCGGTTTTTACGTTTTTTGGGCATATTTTCACCTCTATTCAATCTTTCTATATAAGATATATTTATAATATCCAAAACAGCATAAGAACATTTCAAAAAAGAAGATATATATAT
>CALMWN010000440.1 GCA_937873555.1 uncultured Clostridia bacterium | reverse complement strand
AGACACCGCCCTTTCACGGCGGTAACAGGGGTTCGAATCCCCTATGGGTCACCAATTTAGAGGTTAGAAGTGAGAGGTTGGAGGTTAGAGTTATTGATGTTCTCCGGGGCATTTCTAAAATCCAATCTCCAATATCTAATGTCTGGAATGGGCGCTTAGCTCAGCTGGGGGAGCACCTGCCTTACAAGCAGGGGGTCATAGGTTCGAGCCCTATAGTGCCCACCAAAAAACAAAGGGTTTCAAGACCAAACAGTCTTGGAACCCTTTGTTTTTGACTAAAAACTTTTGACCAAATACTACAAATTAACAATTAAAATTTGCAATTTCAAACTTCAAGCCAACCATTCCGGTCTACCTGACTTTGCTTCTCAAACCTGTTATGTGGTAGCGTTTTGCTGATTGGTGTCAAAACATTTTTGCTTTCCGGACCCTAAAACCGACAAGCATTTCTCAGGCAATTAACTATAATCATCTCACAGCCCAAAAGCTGTAAGGCATTTATAAACAAGGGGGCCACAAAAGATGAATACTGAAATCCTTCCATACCAAAGACTGCATGGCTCGGGAGCGGTTTATGAAAAAACACGGAACAGGAAAAATTTCTGGTTGTATCTATCAAAAACCAACATAGTTATTGCAGGAGTGTCCTTTTTACTGGGTAAAGCTTCACTGGCCGCAGGGGTCATGCCTTTCGGAATGGCCATTTACGCGGCGGCACTGGGGACAGGAGCAAACAGGCTGGTGATTGCGCTGTTTGCCTTGTCCGGGATGCTACTGGGCGGGGCAAAGGAGCAGATATACATAACCATTGCATCCATGCTGCTTTTCAATGCATTCAATATTCCGTTCAAAAACAGGAAGTCAAGGCTGAACTTCAGGTATGCAACCATAGGGTTCATCAGTGTCCTTTTGCCCGAGACGGTTCTTGTATACCTGCAGGGTTTCCTTTTATATGAACTGCTCAAGGCAATTTTTCATGCGTTCATAGTATTTGCCCTTGTATTCATACTTAGAAATGCATTACCGCTGCTTACGGATGGAAATAAAAGGATTGTGTTTTCAAATGAAGAAATCATAAGCGTCGCAATTATCACCGCGCTGGCGTTATCCGGATTGGGTAGCCTGCAGCTTCTGGGGTTTTCGGTGAAGAATGTGATGTGCATATTTGTTGTTCTTGTATTCGCATATAAATGCGGTCCGGGTGTGGGGGCTGCGATAGGTGTGACGGTTGGGCTCATAGTCAGCATGTCCACTGCAGCCACACCGCTTGTAATAGGGTCATATGCTTTTTGCGGGCTGCTTTCGGGAGTTTTGAGAAACCTCGGAAAAGCGGGGTCCGGCCTTGGATTTGTTATGGGCAATGCAGTACTTACCTTGTATTTGAACGGGTCAACCGAAGTAATAATTTATTTGCAGGAGATAATCACCGCTGTCGCAGGATTTTTGCTGATCCCTCAAAAGATTATTGAGCTTGTTGCTGGCGGCTTCAGCAGAAACGCCGATATATACCCGGACAAGAGGAGCTACAGCTTGAGGATCAAGGAAATTACCGTAGAGAAACTGAACAAGTTCTCAAAAGCCTTCAAGGAGCTTTCAAAGACCTTTAGCGAGATATCCGAGACAAAAGTTGCCGCAGACAAGAATGATATTTCCTCACTGTTTGACAGCGTTGCGGATAAGGTCTGCAAGGACTGCAGCCTTTGCCTGCACTGCTGGGACAGAAGCTTCTACAATACATACCAGGTTATGTTCAAAATTGTTGAAAAGCTTGAGGAAAAAGGCAGGGTTGAGGAAGCGGACATACCCGGATATTTTATTGACAGGTGTGAACGGATAAACGATTTTGTACAATCGGTTAATAATATTTATGAATTATTCAAGGTCAATATGGTGTGGAAGAGCAGGATCGGAGAGAGCCGCGGGCTCGTATCACAGCAGCTGGACGGACTATCGAAGGTTGTATCGAACCTTGCCTCGGAGATTGATGTGGATGTGCATTTCAAGCAGGACCTCGAGGATGAGATTATGCTTGAACTGAACAGGGCAGGCGTCAGGGCGGATGAGGTCATTGTATTTGAAAACAAATGGGGCAAGTATGAAATAAGTGTTTTCCATAAGGGCTGCGGAGGGAAAAGAAGCTGCAGAAGTACCATTCAAAAACTGGTTTCCGACGTGACCGGGCGGAAAATGGTTAAAGAGGATAGCGAATGTTATGAAAGGTCAAAGGGCGGAGTGTGCAATTTAAAACTTGTGGAGGAAGAGGTTTTCAGGGTTACCACAGGTGTTGCAAGACTGACGAAATTCAACAGTAATGTTTCGGGAGACAGCTATACATTTATGAATACGGGGGATGGGAAGTATATTTTAGCCTTGAGCGATGGAATGGGCTCGGGACAAAAGGCGGCAATACAAAGCAGGGCGGCAGTGAGCCTGCTGGAACAGTTCATGGAATCCGGTTTTGACAAGGATACTGCAATACGGCTCATAAATTCTATTCTTGTTCTGAAATCCACCGATGACTCCTTTGCAACTATTGACCTGGCAGTGATAGACCTGTTCGATGGCGAAACCGAATTTATAAAAATCGGAGCGGTTCCGACCCTGATTAAAAGGAGTGAAAGGGTTGAAGCAGTGAAGTCTGTTTCCCTTCCCGCCGGAATTCTGAGCAGTATAGATACTGAACTGGTACATAAAAAGGTAGAAAGCGGAGATTTCGTTATCATGATGACTGATGGGGTGACTGATTCATTTGGAAGGGATGCAGATGTAAATTCAGGAGATGAGAGTCTGCAAAGCTTTGTCAATAATATAAAAAGTACAAACCCTCAGGAAATTGCTGATATGGTGTTGAACCAGGCCTATGCCAATTGCAGCGGAAAGCCCTTCGACGACATGATGGTTGTTGTGGCCAAAGTGTGGAAAAGGGCTCCGGGTATTTAAGTGAAAATCCTGAATATTTTGAACAGACCTTTGGGCATACTACCATCTGAATGGTAATAATTTTATCCGGAGGGTTTGCATGGTAAGCGGGGATACTAAGAGAATAGTTGTTATCAAAGATATAAAGTCAAATATTATCGAAGAAGCAATTCTGATACTCAAAAATGATACCGGTGCGGAAGCTTTGAAAAATGGAAGCACCAAACTTAATATCAGGAACAAAATCAATAAGGATTATCTGCTAAAAGAAGCGGAATTCATAATTAACTGCTACATGAGGGAAAACAAACTTCAGCCGGTAGGTGGAAGAGCATTTGAGAGGGACGAGAAGAGGAGAAAGCTTTTTATAAATATAGGGATTAATACAGCCCTGATAGCAAGCATAGGACTTCTTGTCTTCCTGGTTACGAAAATGTTCTGATAAAGTTCACAAAATGTTCATATATTCTTATAAATTACTTAACATTTAAGATATACAATAAACACAGTTAAACTTTTTCATTAACCTCCTCCTATAAATACTAAATTCTGTGTTAGAGCCCTGGGG
This sequence comes from uncultured Clostridia bacterium, assembly GCA_937873555.1. Classification (GTDB taxonomy): domain Bacteria; phylum Bacillota; class Clostridia; order Acetivibrionales; family CALMWN01; genus CALMWN01. The sequence goes on along the minus strand of CALMWN010000440.1, from coordinate 16,801 downwards.
TTTTTCCCAGGGCCTTTATTAATTTTACATGAAAAGTAGCGGCGATCTTTCGTACCGGCATCCCTTTCCGAACATAAATCGAAAAAAATTGAAAATCATATATGGAGGAGGATTTTATGGATTATTTTCATATAAACTATAAGGAAGTAAAGCAGGAGAACGGCAGGATAGTGGTTGATAACAGGGAATATGAGCCGATAGGATTGGAAATTGCCACCGGAAATTTTATATTAATGGCGCCGAACATGACTGATATCCGTAAATACCACCAGGGAGTTCTTTTATTGGAGGAAATGTGATAAAATAATAGGAACACATTTCCGCAATATTTTATAAGGGGCCTATATGGAAAACGATGTAATTATAGAGGTCAGGGAATTGACTAAAAAATACGGAAAGCTCACTGTTTTGGACAATCTGAGTTTTAACATATTCCGCGGCGAGATATTTGGACTTTTGGGACCGAACGGTGCCGGAAAGTCAACATTCATTTCCACTCTGGCAACCATTTGCAAACCGACAAGCGGAGATATGGCAGTATCCGGCTTCAGTATCAAAAACCAGCCTGAGCGCATCAGAAGGAGTATTGGCCTGGTACCCCAGGATATTGCGCTGTATCCGGCATTGACGGGCATGGACAATCTCGACTTCTGGGCTTCCATATATGGGTTGAGAGGTTCGCTGAAGAAGGAAAGGATTTATGAAGCACTTTCGGTGGTCAGGCTTGAAGACAGGGCAGCGGACAGGGTTGAGAATTATTCCGGGGGTATGAAACGCAGGCTTAATATCGCGGTAGCATTGGTCCACCACCCGGAGATACTTGTGATGGATGAGCCGACAGTCGGAGTCGATATACAATCAAGAAGGTTTATACTGGATGCGGTGAAAGCTTTGAAAAATGAAGGGAAAACGGTAATCTTTACAAGCCATTACATAGACGAAATGGAAGCTTTATGCGACAGGCTTGCCCTGCTTGACAGGGGCATTATAAAATCCATAGGTACGGTAAACGAATTGCTATCCCTCCATGGCAGTGAGAATATGGAGGAAATAATGCTTAAATTGTTTGAAGGCTGAAGCTGTATTTTATTTCAGTATTCCGGCCACCGGGGGTGAGAATGTGAAGCTCTATTTTATCAGAAACAGAAAATTTTTAGTTATAATCGCTTCAATATTTGTTATTACTTCAGCCATATCCTCCTACTATCTGTACTTTTACCCCAAATCACCAAGGGACTTCTATCTTGAAGCTGAAGCACGGAATTTTAAAAAGTATTCCGACCACATCAAACAGATTTATGGTGAGTTTTATGAGAACCAAAAGCCGTATATGAACGGCAAATACAGGAACAGACTTGAGCTTACAGCCGACATAAGGTCGGATACAGACAAGCCTTTTGGCTTTTCCAATTCACGGAACGTCTTTGATATTATCAGGAAATCAAAGCTTATAATAGACAATAGCATAAACTCCGACCGCAAGGAGACCGGTACGAGGCTGTCGCTTTCCTTTGAAAGGATGCCTCTGCTGGATGCTGCCGCCTACACTGCACAAGGGCATATGAGGTTCAATATACCTGTTCTGCTCTCTGACAAATATTTTTCTGTAGACCTTGGCAAATTGGACGAAGTTTATGACAGGTTCTATCAAAGATATAACATAGTTGCAGTCAAGCCAAAGAGGGTTATCAGAGCGGTGGATCTGGCCCGTTCCATAAGCTTCAGCGGCACAGAGCTTGACAGGGTGGAAAGGGATTACGGCGCAGCAATATCTGCTCTCATAGACAGGAATGATGTAACTTACGGTAAAGAAGTAAAGGTAAAGATAGGCGGCGAGCAAAAAGAGGGAAAGGAAATCATCGTATCCTTAAACGGCGATAAAACGAGGACACTCCTTCAGACTATTGCGGAAAAGGCCGGATTGGATGACGCTTTACTTAAGCTTTCTTATGGCAATTACACCGATGTGATTGAGATTCTGGACCAGGCAGGTTTGTTCCAGCTGTTTGACGTTTTGGAGAAAAAAGGGTATCTGTCCCTTAACGATGCATTGAAATTTTACCTGAACGGGATGAACATAAAAAAGGATTTGAACGGCTTTAAAGAAGCAATGAAGGAATTCGGAAACAATACTGCCTATCCGGAGGGGCTGGAAATGAAGCTTGTTGTTGACAAATCGGGCAATATTCTGGGAAGGAATCTGAAGGTCATGCTGGCTGAAAAAGCTTCCGCGGATAAAGTGGTGATAGGCATCGACACCCACAGTAACAGCCTTAAGGATGACAATTTCCGTAATGGATTCGCAAGCTTCAGTTTTACCACTGTCAATCCGGCCGGAACAAGTCTGACTCATGTATGGGACATAAATACCAATTTCGGGGTTCCGCAGGGGGGGACGGATAAAAAGGGAAGCGTCGATATTAATTATTTCAAACGGAAAAACGACAATGAAGAATATACCATTCAGTTAAAGCTTGATACCGACAAACGGATGGATGATAAAACCATGAAGGAAAACAGCTCGACCAGATACAGTATTGGGTTCAGGGAAGGGATCAACAATCCCATGGATGTGATAAAAGGAGAGCTATCCGCAACAAGCTGGAAGAATGACAAACAAAAGACCAGGAATATGAATGCAACCTTCACTCTGAACGCGGACCTGCCTTCGCTCAATCTGAAAAATACCGAGCTTAAATTCAATTTGGTCAAGGAGGACAAATTCGATGCGGAATTCAAGCTTCCTGATGTGAAGCAGGGAGATTTGATAGACTTGAACAGGATCTCCGACAGGGAGCTGGATAATCTGGAAATTTCCATTGCCAGGTCATTCGGTGCCTTCTATCTTAAAAACAGGTATGTGGTGGACACATTATTCGGGCAGGGTGGCTGAAATGTACATATTCATGTCTCTTCTCAAGAATGATATCAGGCTCTTCCTGAAAGACTGGAAGTCAATTGTGCTGTTACTTGCCATGCCTTTTCTTTTTATAAGCCTTTTTGTGTACTCAATGTCATCATTTCTGGATAAAAGCTCTTTTATGGAGCCATTCCCGATTGCAATTGTGGACCGGGAAGACACGGTACAGACGAGAATACTGGCAAACCAGCTGGAGGGAATGAAAATATTCAGGGAAATCCTGAAGGTAAATGAAGATACGGCCAGACAGATGATAGCACAAAACAGAATAGCCGCTGCCATTATTATACCTGAGGAATTTTCCGCAAGCATTGCCGTAGGGGAAAACAAGCCTGTAACGGTAATAGGAAACCGTGCAATGCCGTTACAATCACTAGTTGTCAAAACTCTTGTCCAGAGTGCAGCCAATCTTGTATCTGCAGGTCAAAGCGCAATCAATACCATTTACTATTTCAATGAAAAAGCAGGGATCGGGGGAGGGGATCTGGAACAGGAATTTTATGATTCAACTGCCAGGCTTTTAATAAAAGCTCTCGCAAGGAACGAGATATTTGCCGACATTGACACGGACTCCGTACTGGACCTTACACCTGCCGAATATTTTACTTCTGCGCTGCTTGTAATATTTGTCATGTTTGCCGGCATGCCCGCGATGAAACAGCTGGTAACCGAGAGAAGCACCGGTATCACAGCAAGGCTGGAAGCATCGCCGGTCAAAGTCTGGCAGATCGTTGCTTCCAAGTTTGCTATCTCAGCAGTCATATCGGTATTGCAGTTTTTAATTATTATCACATTGACTTCCATTGCTTTCAGGAATTATTGGGGAGGATCTTTAAAAAGCTTTTTGATTCTTTTTTTCAGCATTCTGACAGCAGTTTCTTCCTGGTCTATTTTTGTAGCAGCAGTTTCCAAAAGCCCGGCATCTGCAGATGTAATAGGTAATCTGGGTATTCTTCTCATGGCCGTTACAGGCGGAGGCATATACCCACTCGTGTTAATGCCTGAGTTTGTGAGAAAGCTGAGTTTCCTGACAATCAACAGGTGGGCGATGAACGGACTCATGGTACTGCTCTCGGGCGACAACAGTTTAAGCGTTATAAGCAGTGTTTATGCTTTGCTGGGAATAGGTGCCGGGTTGCTGATTCTGTCGGTTGCAGTGATGAAGCTCAGGAAGAGCAGAGGTTGGGGCATATGATGAGACTGGTTCCTATTACAATTTATAAACTCAAAATGATGTTCAGAGATAAAGTGTTTACAGCAGCAATGATAATAATTCCGCTGTTTATCGCTCTGGCGGCAGGATATGCCCTTAAACAGGAAAAGATGAATATCGTGCCGATTGCCATTGCTGATGAAGATAATTCAAACACAACAAGGGTGCTTATTGAGAGACTGTCAGGAAAGAAAGGCCTTGAAGTCCTTCAGACGGACAGGGACAAAGCTATGGACCTTGTGAAGTCAAACAGGGTAGAAGTTGTATATATTTTAAAAAAAGGCTTTGAAGAAAAAATAAAATCGGGTGAAAATGAACAAATTATAGATGTGGCGAAATCACCGGAGTCCTTTGCCGCGGACTTTACAAATGAGGTAATGGCGGGAGAGATTATAAGGTTTACGGCAAATGCAACAGCGGTGAAATGGGTTCTGGATGTTTACGGGAAAACCGGTAAAGCTGTTCCGGAAGGCTTTGACAGAGAGATCGAACGCCATGCAGACTCCCAGTGGGAACCACGGCCTTTAATGACTATAGATTACAGGGAGCTTGAAGGCGAATCCTCGGTAAAAGCGGAGAAGATTTTAGCTCCAAGGTCGGCGGTTTCAACGGGGATAATACTGGTTTTCATGATGTTCCAGATATTATTCAGCAGTGGATGGCTCATAGAAGAAAGAAGCAGTGGTATGATCAAAAGGCTTGTTGCAGGACCTGAAGCGCTTGCATTGTCTTTTGCAGGAAATATTTCAGCTTTGTTCATAACCGGAATGATCCAGGTTACGGCATTTTTGCTGCTGGACAGGCTGGTATTCGGCATTGACCTGCTTCCTGGCTTTTGGCCGTATACGGTTATTGCATTGTATCTGACAGCAGTAATCTCAATAAGCCTGTTCCTTTCAGCGGTTCTAAAAACACCGGCACAGCTTCAGGCAGGTGCTCCGGTTTTTGCATTGATGACAGGATTTGCAGGGGGATGTTTCTGGAATACCGCAGAGGTACCTGTACGCGTAAAACAGCTTGCACGCTTTACTCCTCAGGGCTGGGCAATGGAAGGCCTCAACAGACTGATGCTTTTTCCTTCGGATATGGCCGGTGTTGTTCTGCCTATGATGGTATTATTTATAATAACATTGATTTTACTGCCCTTAAGTTATATTATTATAAGAGCAAATTCGACTGTGTGATTTGTGACTATTCCTATTTTGGACATTAATCGTGAATTATGGGCTCATGTGAACAAGGAGTATAAAATGGATAATTTAAAATTTCTGGACGTGGTTTTGTTTCCGAAATCCTTTTACCGGAAGGTTACCGATAAGAAGTTGACCTTATATTTGGGAATTGTCTTTGTAGGATTGGTAGATCTTGCGTTTCCTCTGGCGGACAACCTGACAAGGTATTTTAAGGGTAAAGCGCAGCCTGTAATGATATTCAATGCAGGTCTTGTCCCCACTTTTGCCATACTTCTGGGACTGATAGATGTGATGTTTTTTTCCTTGCCGCTCTTTGACCTGTTCAAATTCTTTAAAAGGAAGGAACCTGTTGCTATCGACGGGAGCCTGCTTGTAAGGGTGATGAAGGTTTATATTATGGCGCACTTTATTATAGTGCCTGTGGAAGCGGTTATTTTCTACACACTTAGCAATATGAAAATGAGCAGCCTGACGTTTGCCTCAACAAGTCTGCTCATCTTCATATATGTTTTCTCTGAAATAGTAATTCCTGTTTGGTTCAGCGCTGCAATAACAAGGGGCTTCAATGTGATATACAAATTCGAGCAGGCTTTTATGAGGCTTACATTCATTACAATCCTGACATGGAACCTTCTATTGAATTATGCCTTTAAATATATGATGGACCACTGGCTGCTAAGATTGTTCAAATAATGGAAACTGATTGATATTTTATGATCCATATCGATTTGAACACATATACCGTAGCGTAGGTTTTCATACAATATAGAATTAAGATTTAATAGGTAGAAATAATGGAAAGCAAACATATAACTTCTATGCCGGCATCTGTGTCTCGCTTCAACTGACAAGACTGAGGGAAATTCAGGCAGCCGGGCAGCTCATAGTTGCTACCGGTGCGTTGATAGTATTTTTCTCTCTGAAAAGACAAATTCCTCTTTATGCCTTGCAGGCATCCATAATACAGGACCTGCAGAAAAAAGTGAATCAGCTGGAAAAGAGATCCGGTAAATATGACCCCGGTGAATTGGTTTATTGAAGATGGCGCCTCAGCCAAAGAGGTGCTTTGTTTTTTTATTCAATCCGCACAAATACGCAGTATACCCTGTCCCATACATTGGGAAAATTTCTCTCGTCCTTGACATTATTGAGAATGGTATGTACAATGAGCATGTAAGAAGGAAATACACGTCCCGGTGGCCTAATGGATAAGGTAGTGGATTCCGGTTCCACTGATGCGGGTTCGATTCCTGTCCGGGACGCCAAAAGCTTAAACACCAGTATTCATGCGGATGCTGGTGTTTATATTTTCCAAAGCTTCCATGTCGGATTTAAGGTATCCACTGACTTTAAATCCAGCCATTTCAGATAAGTGGACTACCTCTTTTGCAGTCAATACAAACACTTCAAAGGAGGAAAAGATTTAATGAAACCCAAGCAAAGCAAAAAAGTTGACTGGAAAAAGGTACTGAATGATTTTCTGCTTTTAAAGAAGGCACAAGGCAAAAGTGACAGGACAGTAAGTGACTATAATAAGCATGTAAATATTTTCTTTAAACGCTTCCCAAACGCCTTAAATGACCTTGAAACCTGTGTAATGGAGTATATGAGTGAGAATGTAAAGCCAGCAACCTATAACCTTCGTAGGGCTTATTTGAAATGCTGGTTCGATTATATGAAGGAAGAAGGGGCTATATTCTCTAACCCTATGGAAAAGCTGTCAAAACGGAATGCACAGGAGAAAATCATTGATATTCCTGTTGATACTCTCCAACAGCTTTTGACCTTACCTGATACAAATTCATTTGCGGGACTCCGGGATTATAGCATTATGCTTTTAATGCTGGATTCAGGTATTCGACCCAATGAAGCTTTAAGGCTTAAAATGTCCGATTTTGATTTAAAGCATTATTGTGTGATTGTCCCTGCTGAAATTGCAAAGACAAGGACAGCAAGGACGCTTCCGTTAAGCATTGAGACAATAAGACCCATAACAAAGCTGATTAATGCACGTCCGCAGGACTGGAAGAATACTGTGCCGTTATTTTCAAGCTGTGAAGGTGAGGAAATGAATACCGAAGTCCTTTCAAGGAGATTTGAGAAGTATTCAAAGCAATTGAGTACATCGGTAACTCCTTATGCCCTGCGTCACTGCTTTGCCCTGTATTACCTCCGTAATGGCGGCAATGCGTTATCCCTGCAAAAGATTATGGGGCATACTACAATGGATATGACAAAGCGGTATGTTGCACTTTCAGACACCGACATTAAGGACGGTCATACATCATTCACGCCTATAAGGAATGTTATTCCACAGAAGAAAACAAGTGTAAGGAAAATATAGTTATGTGACATAGCAGCCGTATGTATCCCGATGCGGCTGCCTATCTATGTTGGAAGCCTTGATTTCTCAGTGCTTTTTATGCCCTTGCTTTAAAAAATGTACAAATATACCAACATCTTGGATATAAAGCTATCACCAGAAAAATCTATTCGTATTTTATAAAGATAATTAATAAACATAACTTTGTATTATGATTATGATGTAGGGTTATTGTCCTTAACATTGCAGACATATAAAGCAGTATCACGTTTTTCAAAAAAAGTTTTCTCTTCCACACATATAAACCCTTCATTTTCATATACTGCCCTTAATTTGTTTCGATGCTGATTACAATTAAGGCGAATTGCATTAATAAAATAACTACGGGCTAAGTTTTTTGCAAAATCGATTAATTCTTTTGAAAATTCCTTTCCAGCAAATGCACGTTTAACAGCAACCTTATGCAAATATAGAGATTCGCCTTTTGGAATGTTAGGCCAATAAGTTGGGTCATAATCTGTTAAAGCCATACAAGCAGTTGGTAAGCCATTTTGATATGCAATATAAAAGTTATTTATTTTATAGGACTTTGATAGATTAGACCACTTCACATTTGACTCATTCCATTGGTTTTGTAGTCCACTTTTTGACATCCAGTTTACTGCATCTAATAGTATTTCTTCAATGATTGGTATATCATATTCATCAGCTTGTTTAACCATAGTATTACCCCCAATCTTTAATTTACATTTTAAAACAAGTGTGAATATTTCAATTATACTGCTGATATTTAAATATGTAAATTGGTGGGCTTTGCTTCTCCTTCTCTTCAACATAGGTGCAAAAAAGTGTCCAATATAAATGGTGTGAATTAATCGCATCATAACCTCGGGATTTCCGACAAGTGATAATCCATATATACAAACGGATTATAGGACGGCACTTACTATTTAACCTCTGGTTCTCTTACCAATTATTGGGACAATAAATCAGGTAGGAAAGTCCACACCACCCTCACTATTTTTCTGAACCTGATAATTTTTTTGATTTACTGGCGTTGTATATAGCCGATGGGATACTATCTGATTTTGATAATTTCAACACTACTATTCCAAAATGGTTTGTGAAATAAAAACAACACTGATAAAGCTGGAATAATATAATGAATTTATTTGAAAAATCTGCATTTATGTGTCAGAATATAAGAAAAGCCAAAGCTGAGGTGTGAAATGTTTGCATTTATTGACGAAAGCGGACACCCTGTACCTAATGATTCCTGTGTAAATTCTACTCTTACAGCCATATGCATTGATAGTGAGAGGTTAAAAGAAGTTATAATCAAAATGTATAAAGTAAGGACCAGTATATATGGGGAAAAGGATGTAGAGTTAAAAGCAAAAGAATTTATCGTCCCAAAGACTTTGGAAGAGAAGTTTGTTAATAATAAACACTATGTTGAACGTTCCATTAAAGAAGTATTATGTGCTACCGCAGATATAAAGTTATTTGCAATAGTTATGGACAGACCTCAAAATGTATGTCAGAAATCTGATTCTAATAAGTACATACTGCCCAACTATTATAGATTGCTGCTACAGAGAATAAATAATTATGCGTTTATCAGAAACAAGAAGTGTACTTTGGTTTTTGACACAAAAAATCAAGGGAATGATTTAAAAATCTCAAAGCAGGTTAAAAACTATCTGTTCAAATCAGGCGAGGGAAGGCTGTACCAGTCAATTACCGAAACCCCGTTTTTTGTTGATTCAAAAGTTGAGGAATGCATTCAACTTGCAGATATATGTGCAGGAGTTATCAGAAAAGATTTTGAAATATTTGCATTAAAGCAAGGGATGGACGAATTTAATAGCTGGGTAAAATCTTTGTATGCTTATGTAAGTTCATTAACTCAGAATTTTACTAACGTGGCTTTTCAAAATATTGCGGGTATATCTTCTGATAATATTCTCTATGGAATATACAAAATTAAACAGGAAGATATTTACAAGTTGTAAATAATATATTGACAATCGACATATAATAAATTAGAATTAATATAGTTAGTGAGTAATTCCGCCAAGAATTACATCTTGATTTTTTCAAAAATCAATCACTAACCTAAACGAATGTTACAGGCGAGAGGAATCACTCTTGCCTGTTTTATTTTTATCCGTGGGAAATCTTTTCAATGATATTCTACCCTGCAACATGCTATAATGTAAGTGGACTTGACTTAATGTAAACTACTTTAAAAGCACAAGTCCACTGATGCTAAACAGTCTGCAAAACTGGTAAAGCCGCTTGTGAAAAGGGATACAAGTCTAATGGATAAGGTAGTGGATTCCGGTTCCACTGATACGGGTTCGATTCCTGTCCGGGACGCCAGTAAAATAGCGGTTCTCAAGATTAAATGTCTTGAAAACCGCTTTGTTTTACCCTTACCTTACCCTTACCTTACCCTTACCGATTAATTTCAGTTCATTTTAGGATAGCTTTTACTTCACGAAATATAAAAATCCCGATGCTCAGATTGTGGTTTTCGTAATATTTAAGTAAAAAGCATCAAATTTAGCTTTTATGTATGTATTTTACCATTTGAAATAGATAATAATTCATCACCGGTTATCAATTTTTGGTCTTTATATTTAAAGTTTTTACCCAATTGAGCTATAAGTGGAAGTCAGTTTTTGTATTACTTTGTAGTGAAAGCACTAGCATTTGCCATAATATCATAGATTTCGCTCATTATTTTATAACTTACTTGTAAAAAGAAATGAATTTGCTTGTTTACAAATACCCCTTAGGGGTATAAAATATATTAAAACAGATTACTTTAAAAAATGAGCATCAAATGGGTGACATGTGAAAAAAAGAATTTATACAGAAGTTACCGCTGAATTTTTCGGCACATTTTTGTTGGTTTTCATTGGCTGTGGAGCAGTTGGAGTTGATGTGATAGCAGAGGCACATATTGGCCTGGTTCAAGTTGCAATTTTATTTGGTCTGGCAATTAATCTCGCAATTTTCCTGTTCGGATCAATAAGCGGTGCTCATATTAATCCGGCTATCACCATAGCAATGGCCGTTTTCAGGAAAGATGCGTTTCCTGCAAGAAAGATAGTTCCATACATACTGTCGCAGTTTGCAGGAGCCTTTTTCGGGGCGGCGGTTCTATACGCACTTATGAACGGCACAATAACACATTTCGAAGCGGCAAACCACATTATCCGGGGAAGTGCAGACAGCCAGCTGTCAGCCATGATGTTCGGCGAATATTTCCCCAATCCTGCCATTTACGGGACAACTCCAGGGGATTTTTCACAGGTTTCAACCCTGGTTGCGTTTTTTGCAGAATTTCTTGGAACCTTAATTTTAGCCCTGTTCATATTTGCCTTTACAGACAGGAATTTTTCCAGCAGTACTTCAGACAATGCCAGGTACGGTTTGTATAAATACCTTATAGGGCTTGTTGCCGCAGTTTGCATAATTCTACTTGCTCCATACACACAGGCTGGTTTTAACCCTGCGCGGGATTTTGGACCAAGAGTGTTTTCCTACTTTGCCGGGTGGGGTCCTATTGCCATACCGGGACCAAGGGGAGGCTTCTTTATAGTATATATCCTTTCCCCAATATTTGGAGCCTTGGCAGGGGGAAGCCTATATAAGCTTTTCAGTCTTTTTAACTCCAGGACAGCTGTTCAGAATACAACAACTTACGTTAAAGAAGATTATTAAGGAATTTAGGCAATGATAATACAATGAGATTAAGATTCTTGAGGAGGTCATAGTAGATGAGGATGACAAAGTATATAGGTGTGGCTGGATTTCTGGGAGCAGGAAAAACAACTGCATTGAAAAGGCTGGCAGGATATTATACCGGAAAAGCCTTGACAGTAGGTATAGTAACAAATGATCAGGCAGAAAATCTTGTAGATACGGCTAACCTTGGAACAGGGGGTAATCCGGTTGAAGAGGTTGCAGGCGGCTGTTTTTGCTGTGAATTTAATTCCTTGATTGATTCCATCAGGCAGCTTAAGGAGGGCAGCAACGTAGATATTATACTAGCAGAGCCTGTAGGTTCATGTACCGATGTCGTTGCCACGGTTATCCGTCCGCTTATTGACCTATACAGCAATGAAGTAACCGTTGCACCCCATTCAGTTCTGGTTGACCCTCACAGAGCCATGAAATTGATGCATAATGATGATGCCAGCTTCTCGGGCAATGTTGTATATATATTTGAAAAGCAGCTTGAGGAAGCAGATATAATTCTTCTTAACAAGGTTGACCTTATAAACCGAGAGGAAAAGGAAATGCTTATAGGCTATTTAAAGGATAAGTTCCCCGGTAAGCGGATTATTGGCGTTTCAGCTAAAACCGGTGAGGGCTATGACGAATGGATAAAAATGATTGATTCCGATATAGAGGTCGGGAAAAATATAGCTGATGTAGATTATGATATATATGCAAACGGTGAGGCAAGCCTTGGCTGGCTAAATTCCACCATCAGTATTTCTGCCGAAAATCCCTTCGATGGTAACAGTTTGTTGATGGACTATCTGTATAAGTTAAAAGATACTTTTGTACAAACCGGATCGGAATCTGCCCATTTAAAGCTTTTACTTAAAACGAACAATGAAATTGGTATAGCCAACCTGATCAGCAATTCCATTGACCCTATTTTATCGAGTAAGCTTTCAGAACCGGTCATATCGGGGCAGCTTGTGATTAATGCAAGAGTAGAGATTGCCCCTGACATTTTAAAGCAAAATATAGCAGATACCCTTGAATATTTGGACAAAAAAAATAATCTTGATATAAGGATAGAAACTATGGAAAGCTTCAGTCCGGCAAGGCCTAATCCTGTCCACCGCTATTCAAAAAGTGCTTCAGACAGTTGTGGATGCGGCTGTTGTTAAAATGCCGGGGACGCTTCTCAAATAATTGGTAAATACTTTCAGGAATAAGCTGTTCAAGGCTTAATAAATGCTAGCCGGAAGGATATTATGCGGACTGACTGCCATGTGATTTTTGAGAAGCGTCCCCCGCCTGGATTCCTATCCGGGACGTCAGTAGTAAGAAGAGTTTCAAGTTTTTGGGCTTGGAGCCCTTTGTTTATTTGCACCAATTGGACTTCATACTAATATTTTTCAAGATGCTTGCGATAATCCTTCGGACTGATGTTCTTCTCACATTTAAAACTACGGCTAAAATGATTGGGTGAGCTGAAATTAAGAAGACAAGCTATTTCTGTAAGGGACTTGTTGGTACTCCTCAAATACTCGCAGCTTTTAATAATCTTCAATTTGTTAAAATATTGGGAGATTGTCAGACCGGAATTTCTTTTGAAATATGAGCACAGGTATATGGGATTATATTTCAGGTGCGCGGCAAGCTTGTCCAGAGAGTATTTTTCCTGGAGGTTTTCTTTAAGGTATTCGATAATCAATTCCATCAGGTCCGTATCTTTTTTATTTTGAGAACCTGCGGCGTTATGTGATGACAGGGCAATATAGAAATCCCAGAAAAACTTTGAAAAAAGGTTGAACCAATGCATGCGCTCGGAGGTGTATTCTTTTCTGAATGAACTGATGGAATTTACGTTGAATTCCTCCAGCTCATCCAGGAGTGAGCTGATGGAGGAAAAGATTTTGTCCCACAGGGACCTGTCATAGTCGAAGTATATGTCGGTAAGTTTGAAGTCAAACAAATCATCCAGTTTCAGGGTTTCGGCCGTATTGGGAGCAGCATTGCTGTTAATGTCGCTCTTAAGGTACTCAATTATATCAGATTGAGTATATTTGCTTGCATCCAGCAGATAAAAGTTGTAGGTGATATACTTAAGGCCCTCATTATGGCTGGATGCGAAAATGTGTTTTTCGTTCGGATTTATAAGGAAGATATCCTTTTCCCTTAATAGATATTTTGAACGGTCGTTTTCCAGGAATCCTTCTCCGGCAGTTACAAACATAATATGGTAAACAGGATGAATATGAAAGGAAGAAGCGGCATTTTTCCTTATCAAAGTATAATTTGAACGGATCGGAATCAAATAGTATGCGGTTTTAGTCTTGTTTGAGTAAAATGTAATATTCATGTCTTAATTATACACACTGCCGTTATACTTTAAAAGTCCCAAATAGTTTATTTCATATTATAAAATATTTATATAATGCAAATATTCGATGAATTGAAAGCTGTATCCATGAATAAAAGTTAATATGATATAAATTATGCCTAATATGATGAATGCATCGCATGGAACAACACAATACAATGGTTATATAAAATAAACCGCGCGGAAAAATTCAATTACATATTGAAAGGTTGTGTTGAAATGCAGAAAAATAGAGTTGAATTTTCAGTGTTCACCAAACCATGGAAGCAGCAGTCGATAGATGAACTTGGAAAGTATATAAGCGGACTTGGCTTTGATGGAATAGAATTTCCTCTGAGACCGGGTTACCAGGTAGAACCCGAGAATGCGGAAAAAGGCTTGCCGCAGCTTGTAAAGCAGCTTGGAGAATATGGATTGAAGGTTACAAGTGTAGCTGGCAGCCTGGAGGAAAGAGTATTTGCCGGCTGTGCCGCTGCCGGAATACCTGTAGTCAGAATCATGGCCGGAAACAAAGCCAGGATGAGTTATATGGAATTTATTGAAAGCAAGAAGAAAGAAATCGATGAAGCTATTCCACTGTGTAAAAAGTATGGCATAAAAGTCGGCATTCAAAACCATTACGGACCTGGAGTGCATGATTCCATGGAGCTTCGCCAGCTTATACAGGATTATGATCCAAATCACGTTGGGGCAATCTGGGATGCGGCACACAGCGGGCTGGCAGGAGAGGAACCTGAGCAGGGGCTCGACATTGTATGGTCGCATCTTTGCATGGTCAACCTGAAGAATGCTTTCTTTAACCGTATCAATGGGCCTGAAGCGGAAAAGGCCGAATGGAAGCGTTATTTTACCACTGGTAAGAATGGACTTGCATCCTGGCCCAGGGTTTCGGAATATCTCAAGGGTAGGGGTTTCAACGGCGTAGTGTGCCTGACGGCAGAATACTCGGATGAAGACCAGGTAAACAGATTAATTACTGAAGATATTGCTTATGCCAAGTCTCTGTTTCAATGGTGAGGGCCTGGCCGGACAAAAAATATAGAAAGAGAGGGTAAAATATGAGTTCAAATGGTGGTAAGTTCCGTGTAGTGATGATTGGTGCAGGCAGCAGGGCAAACAGTGTAATCTATCCTGCCCTGGCATCCCTGGAAGATGTGGAGATCGCAGCAATATGCGATATCGATAAGGAGCGGCTGAATAAGACTGCAGATAGGTATGGTGTTGAAAAACGCTATGGGGATACAGTTTTTTCATACAGGGATATGATAAAAGACGTCAAACCGGATGCCGTTTTTGCGATTGGTCAACCGCACCTCATGTATGATATTTGGATGTGGTGTTTGGAACAAGGATTGAACCTTTATATAGAAAAACCGCTGGCTCTCAGTATGCACCAGGCACGTTGCCTTACCGACATGGCTGACAAAAAGGGATGTATTACCCGGGTTAGCTTTCAACGGCGGGTTACCCCCATGGTTGAAAAACTAAGAGAAGAATGTCTGAAACGCGGGCCTATTACACATGCTTTCTGCAGATTCTATAAGAATGAAATCAAACCTTTTTTACGTGCAAGAGACCATATGATGGATGACTGCGTTCATTCAATAGACACCCTTCGATGGATGTGCGGCGGTGAAGTGGTGAAGATAGAGAGCATGACAAAACGAGTGCAAGTACCGGATATTAATTTCATATCTGCTACACTGCACTTTGATAATGGATCCATGGGCTATCTTATCAACAGCTGGTCCAGTGGAAGGCGGATATTTGCAGTTGAAATGCATGCCCCGGGAATCTGTGCTGAAGCTGAACATGAAACAAAGGGCTATCTCTATGCAGATGGGGACACCAAAGGGATAGAATATGATTCCAAGGATGTTGCCGGCAGTGACGAGCTATATGTGTTTACAGGGGTAAAGGCAGCGTGCCGTGAGTTTGTAGACTGCTGCAAAAACGGGACACAGCCTTCCTCCAATTTCGCTGATGCCCTAAAAACTATGGAGGTTGCAGAGAAAATACTTGCCCAGGCTGTTTTAGAAGGGAGATGACTTTTTGTGCAGAAGGAAGGAAAGCTGTCAGGACCATGAAGCTTGTTGACTTGCTAGGCAGCAGCCTGATTTGAATTTGTAAGCAATTGCTGGGGATGGGGAATATTCCTGTCCCCAGCAGTATTATGGTTGGTAAGGCTCATGACATGATAGTGCGCCTTGACATGCCTGGATATTTAAGCATATGTACGGCGCAATTGAAGAAACACCATGAGAGGAGAGCTATATGGAAAAAAGAAGATTGGGAAATTCAGACCTGTATGTTACAGCACTCGGGATTGGATGCTGGGCATACGGCGGAGGAAAATACTGGGGAGAGGTGAGCCAGAAAGACGTTGATGAAGTGGTCCATGCTGCTCTGGACCAGGGCATTAACTATTTTGATACTGCTGAAGTGTATAATGACGGTGAAAGCGAAAGGTCATTAGGCATGGCTTTGAAGGGGAGAAGGCCGGAGGCGGTTATAGGCTCCAAGGTAAGTACATCGAACACGAAGGCCGCCATATTGAAGGAACACTGCGAGGAAAGCCTGAAACGCCTCGGAACGGATTACATAGATATTTATATGCTTCACTGGCCAATTAATCCTAAGGCGATCGAGCATTTTACATCGGATAAATCTCTGATATCCTCTCCACCCTCTGTGGAAGAAGCTTTCGATATGATGCTGCAGCTTAAGAAGGAAGGTAAAATCAGAGAAATAGGAATCAGCAACCATGGTGTGCGGCAGATGGAAGAAATTAAGAAAACAGGCGTAGATATTGTTGTAAATGAACTTCCATATAATCTGATATCCAGAGGGATTGAAGACGGAATCCTGCCGTACTGTATAAAGAATAATATTGGTGTGTTTGGATACATGGCTATGCAGCAGGGGATCCTTGCAGGAATCTACCCGACAATTGAATCCATTCCGCCTGCACAAGCCCACTCGAGGCATTTCCATCAAAGCAGAGGCGGGGAGGCATCCCGGCCTGTCTCTTATA